>CATPCO010000361.1 GCA_955652925.1 uncultured Xanthobacteraceae bacterium
GATCTGAGCCTGGTCGAGGAAGCGGGTAAGAGGCTCAAATAACAGGCCGGTGGCTCGGTGGCTACACCATCTCCTCGATGACGCTGGCGCGGACGTCGTCCTCGATCAGCCGCCAGATGTGATCGACATACCGGACGAATTCAGGGGTGCGTTTCATGGCAAGGGTTCGCGGTCGCGCGAGGTTAATGCTCACATTCTCCCGCAGGCGGCCGGGCCGCCTCGCAAACACCAGCACCCGGTCCGACAGAAACACCGCCTCATCGATCTGATGAGTGACGAACAGCACGGTCTTGCGCCCCTCCTCCCAGATGCGCATCAGCTCGGTCTGCATGATTTCGCGAGTTTGCGCATCGAGGGAGGAAAACGGCTCATCCATCAGAAGCACCTGCGGATCGATTGCAAGCGCGCGCGCCAGATTGACGCGCTGGCGCATGCCGCCTGAGAGCTGGCGCGGATGGTAATGCTCGAAGCCTTCCAGGCCGACGAGCTTTAAAAGCTCCAACGTGCGCTGGCGTTCGGCCGGCCCTACTTGCCCCGCAATCTCCCGTCCGATGATCGCGTTCGCAAATACGGTGCGCCAGGGCAACAGACTGTCGGTCTGAAAAACGAAGCCGCGATCGCCGCCGGGACTGCGCACCACGCGCCCATCGAGCACGACCTGGCCCGAGCTTGCCTGTTCGAGCCCCGCCACGATGCGCAGGAACGTTGTCTTCCCACATCCGGAGGGTCCTACGACCGAGATGAATTCGCCGCGTTCAACGGCAAGATCAATTCCCCGCAGCACCTGGAGATCGCCAAAGAATTTGCCGAGGTTCGAGATTGAAAGCTTTGGCCCCATGGCGAGCGGTCTTAATCCTTGGTCCACGGGACGAGCTTGGCTTCGAACCAGGTAAATCCCGCCGTCATCACAATGCCGGCGAAAGCGAGCACCACCACGCCCGCGAATAGCTCCGGCATGTTGAACGCGTCAGCCGATTGGCTGATCAACCGGCCGAGGCCCGCGCGCGAGCCAAACAGTTCCGCCACCACAACGCCGATCAAGCCTCGGCCGATGCCGAGCTTGAGTCCCGCGAGAATGAACGGCATGGCCGACGGCAGCGAGACCTTCAAGAAGATTTGCCGTGACGAGGCACCGAATGATCGCAACATCTCGATCAGCCGCTCGCTGGTCGTGCGCAACCCTGCTTCGGTATTGATGGTCACGGGAAAGAGCACCAGGAAAATGACCACCAGCACCTTCGACCAGATCCCGATGCCGAGCCAGAGAATGAACAGCGGAGCGAGCGCAATCGTCGGCGTGGCGTAAAGTCCGGAGATCCACGGCTGCAACGCGCGCTTGGCGGTCGCGCTCTCCGCCATGGCAAAGCCGAGAATGATGCCGAGCACGCTCGCAATGACGTAGCCGAGCGCGAACTCGACTGCGCTGATCGCCATGTGCCCCTGCATTTCGCCGCTTTTGGTGAGCGAATAGATCGCCTGCACGATCTGGGAAGGCGCGGCAAGGAAGAGCGGGTTTGCCACCAGGACGCGGCTGATCAGCTCCCAAAAGAGAAGCCCGCCCAGGACGGAAATGGCTCCGGCGAAGTAGCGCAGCCGCGCTCCCTGCAATATCGGCGTGACCGCCTGCGCTTGCGTCGCTTCCGCCCGAGCATCTTGGGTTGAAACGCTCATGCTCAATCGGTCAATTTCGTTACGCCGGGTAGGATCAGGCGCTCAATTTCAAACCCGGCCGGAATATCGCCAAGCTCTTCCAAGGCTTGTACCAGCGCTCCCAGTTTGGCCTTCGAGACTTTGCCGGTGGGCTCAAGCAAACGGTTCTTGGTGAGGAAATCGTAGGCTTTCTCGACGTCCTCAAGCTGCATTTTGCTCACATCGACGAGTATCTTCGCGGCTTCGGAACGGTTCCTGGCGTCGTAGAACCAGGCAATACTGCGGTTGTAGACGGCAATGA
Organism: uncultured Xanthobacteraceae bacterium; assembly: GCA_955652925.1. Taxonomy (GTDB): domain Bacteria; phylum Pseudomonadota; class Alphaproteobacteria; order Rhizobiales; family Xanthobacteraceae; genus VAZQ01. The sequence continues at coordinate 1,952 of CATPCO010000361.1, forward strand.
CTTTATCGACGATGGCGCGGTTCGCTGCGGCCCAGGCCCGGTTGACCACAATCCCGGCAAACGGAAGATCGACGTACTCGACGGCGGTTCCAAGCGTATTGAAGCCGGCCGCCTCGGCGCGATAGTTGAACGGCGGGGCGATCAGCGCGGCGTCCACGGCCCCTGAGGTGAGCGCCGCGAACCGGGCAGACGTCGCGCCCGCAAATATCATATCGAACTCGCCCGGGCGGATATCTTGGGTGGCGAGCATGCGCTCCAGAAACAGCCGTGTGATATCTTTCGCCCCGCCGACTGAAATGGTCTTTCCTTTAAGCTCGCGCATGCTTTTGATGCTGGAGCGGGCAACCAGAATATAAGGCGGCCGCTCGACTTCAATGCGAATGATTGCCGCTGATGCGCCCTTCTCGATTGCCCGGATCGGATCGACCAAGCCGGTATTGACGGCAAAATTGACGGAGCCGGCGGCGAGCTGCTGGTTCACGCCGGCATTCGATTGACCAAACACCAACTCGACATTCAAGTCCTCGGCGGCGAAAAATCCCTTGTTCATGCCGATGGCGGTCGGCCAGAGATTGGCGGAAGAAGAGCCAACCGCGCTGAGCACAACCGGCTCGGCTGCCTGGCATGCGGCGGACATGACAGCGGCCATCGCGGCGGCAGCCGCAAGAGCTCTGAAGCCGGTTCTTATGCGCCGCATCATTCGAGCTGATCGTCTCCGTTATCGCTTCTCGAGCTGGGCGCGATAGTGTCGGGCGATTTCGCTTCCGGTCGCCTTCCACACTCGCGTATGCCGGCAGATATAGGCGAGCGCTGCGTCAAAGGCGTCGATGCGATGGGGCACGCCGGTGAGATAAGGATGGAGCGCAATGGCCATCACGCGGCCGGATTGCGCCCCCTCGCGGTAGAGCACGTCGAACTGCCGGCAGATCATGTCGCGAAATTCTTCTGCCGTCCGGTGCGCCCGCTCGAACACGGGCTTGTCGTTGATCTCATGACTGTACGGCACCGAGAGAATCTGGCCACCGCCATCGAGCGTCATGACATAGGGTTGATCGTCGTTGGTCCAGTCACAGACATACTCGCATCCTTCGGCGGCAAGAAGCTCGAGCGTGTCCCAGGTCTCCTGCAGGCCGGAGCCGAGCCAGCCAACCGGTCGCGTGCCGGTTGCCTTCTCGATGGTGGCCAGCGTGCGATGAATGATGCCTTTTTCCTCCCCCGGCGAGGCCTCGTTGAGGCGGCGCGTGTTGCTCTCGCAGTGGCCCATCCATTCCCAGCCCAGCTTCTCCCCCGCACTGATGATCTCCGGGTGATAGCGGCATACGTCGCTGTTGAGCGCGACGGTGGCGCGGATGCCGTAGCGGTCGAGCACCTCCATGAGACGAAACACCCCAACGCGATTGCCGTAGTCCCGCGCCGACCAGGACATGATGTCCGGCACCGGCGTGCCCGGCCCGCCTGAGCCCGCCGGCACCTTTTCCATGAGCGAGAAGAATTCGATGTTGGGAATCACCCACAACGCGACGTGCGCGGCTTGCGGCCACTCCAGGCGCGGACGCTGATTGATGGGCGAATACGGGAAAGGGCCGTAGGCGGCTGGCTGCATTAATCAGCTCGCTTTCTTCATCGCCATGCTGTCGAGATGCGCGATCACCTCGCTCACATGCATCACATCGCAGTATTTGTGATGCATGTCGAACAGGTTGACCTTGTGAGAGAGAAGGCTGCGGTCAAAGCAGCACTCTTCCACCAGCACGACATGATAACCGTGGGAATAGGCATCGACCGCGCTGGCGCGTACGCACCCGGAAGTGCTTTCGCCGCAGATGATGAGCGTCTGCACCCCGAGCTGGGTGAGATGGGCGACAAGCGGCGTGCCGAAGAATGCGCTTGCCCGCTGCTTGGTGATGACGACGTCCTGGGGCTGCGGCTTGAAGTCCGGCCGGATGGCGAAATCGGCGGGATCAAGCGGTGGCTTGTTGCGTTTCGTCGCCGTCACCAGGCTTGGGCGGCTCTCCGCCCGCACGTCGCCCGTTGAGTAGAAGATTGGAAGGCCTGCCGCGCGCGCCGCCGCAAACAGCCGCTTGGTGGGCTCAACGGCGGCGTAGGCGTATTCACCGCAACTACTTGGATGCGTCTTGACCAGCTCGGCAGGCGAGCGTGGCCCGCCCCGGTAAACCAGCTCATAGAGATCGATGGCAAGCAGCGCGGGGTTTGCTCCGACGAAGACCTTGCGCCGGTAGGAGGCATAGATCTCAAGAAGATCGGGCGTAACGACGTCCTTCCAACAATGGTCCTCGAATTGATCGGTCATGATCGGCTCCCTGGCGCAAGTCAGCATGCGTGCGGACGCTACGCCAAAAAGCGTACCGGGGCGAGATGCCGATGTACATTGGAGCGGGGGCGAGTGGAGATCGTCTTAAAACTGCGCGCTGTTGCGCACAGGTGACAGAACATCCAGCGCAGCCTTGGCATAGTGGACCGGCTTGCGGGCCTTGTGAGCACCGCAAGCCGGCTGCCGTGACCCAAGCCGGCTACGCATACTGCCAGCTACGCATTACTCAACTGTCAGTACAATCCCGGCGTGGGCACGGACCTCGGAGCGACGGACCCGGTATATTGCGGAGCCGTCCTATGCTTCGCATGCTGCGATCGGGGCGCAGCGGACTTCGTCTTTTTAGGTTTGACTTGGCTCAGTTTGGCCGGCTTCGAGCTGCTTGCCGTGCGACCGGCAATTTGGCCCGGCTTTTTCGTGGCCCCGACCCGCCGGGTTTTCACAGACCCCGATGCTGCGAGTTTCCGCTGATGCTTGTTGGCGTTGTGCTTGCCGGATTTTCGGCTCACATGGAGTTTGCTGGATGAATTTACAGTTGCCTTGGCCGCCGGGGTCGAGATGGCGGCCGGAACTGTCTCGATGGCGCGCGCAGGCAGCACCAGCGCGATCGCGCAAAACAGGACAGCGCAAGATTTGCGCAGCATAAGGTATCCCCTCCCGATCCGCGGCGGCGATCGGATGGCATGGTCAAACGTCCCCGCAATTACGCTATCGCGAGAGGCTTAACGGTTGCTGAATTGGCGGTGGGATGCCGTGGTTTCGTTGGGTCGAGCGCTTGCGAGACCCAACGCTCTTTCGCGGTTACCCGATGTTGGGTCTCGTAAGAACTCGACCCAACCTACGCGGTCTCGGCGAGGAGCCAGTTGTGATAGGCAGGGTCGACGCTCTCGAGCGCAATCACGAGGATCGCGGGCGTGCTGTAGGAGTGCATCTGCTTGACCGCGGCGCTGACCTCAGCGGCAAGCGAGGCCCGGGTCTTGATGATCATCACCGTTTCCTCGCCGCGCTCGATCTTACCTTCCCAGCGATAATGGGAAATCATGCCCGGCAAAATGTTGACACAGGCACACAGCCTGCGCTCGACCAGGGCTCGGCCGGCCTGCTCAGCCTCGACAATCGAGGGATAGGTCGTATAGACGAAAACTGCGCGCTCCATATGCAACCTCCGCCGGCCGCAGCGCCTGCGGCCGCCTCAGGACCAAGCTCATGACATCCGCTACGCTGCGTCCAGCGAGCGCCACTCCAGCCGGTCCGGCCTACGAGCGGATCGCCTTTGTCGCAAGTCCGATTGCCGAGGCGCAAGACGCTCTCCAAAAGCTTACGGCGCATTTCGGAAATGTCGCTCCGGAGAGTGCTGATGTCATCGTTGCTCTGGGTGGCGACGGCCTCATGCTCCAGACCCTGCACAGGTTCATGCATGCCGGCAAGCCGATCTACGGCATGCTTCGTGGCACCGTCGGGTTCTTGATGAACGAGTACCGGGAGGGGGATCTGCGCGAGCGCCTCAGCGCAGCACGGATCACAGTCATCCATCCGTTGCTGATGTGCGCACGCCAGAAGACCGGGCCCGCGATGGAGTACCACGCCTTCAACGAGGTGTCGCTGTTTCGAGAAAAATATCAAGCCGCTCGGTTACGCATCCTGATCGACGGACAGGAGAGGCTTGCCGAGCTTATGGCCGACGGCGTGCTGGTGGCCACGCCTGCCGGCTCGACCGCTTACAATCTCTCGGCGGGCGGTCCGATCATTCCGATCAGCGCTTCCCTCATGGCGCTCACGCCGATCAGTCCCTTTCGGCCGCGGCGCTGGCATGGGGCGCTGCTCTCCGATCGTGCCCGCGTGCGGGTCGAAGTGCTGGAGTCGGACAAGCGCCCCGTCGCGGCGGTGGCCGATCACGATGAAGTGCGCGAAGTCTCGGCCGTGGACATCCAGATGGATCTCGCCATCGCCACGCAGCTTCTCTTCGATCCAGGCCACAGTCTCGGTGAGCGCATTGTGCGCGAACAGTTCGGATACTGAACGCCACAAACCCTACTCCTCACGTCTGCGGTCCGGCAGGTCGCCGATCCGCATGTGCTCCAGCGCGCGATCCGCAAAGTACGGGATAAATCCATAGCCAAGGAGCCGTTTGCGCGCGGCCGCGATCTTGTCGGGCGAATCAAGGTATTCGACCGCGAATACCGGCTTTCCGGCATGGGTCAGCAGTTGCAATAGCCTCACATTCGCGTCAATCGATTGCGGATCATTGGGGCGATTGTCCTTGGATTCGCCAAACAGAAGGTCTTCCTTTCCCGCGCCGTCGATCACCGCGCGATAATCATTATCGGCGAGCAATTCTTCTCCGTTCTGCGGCACGATGAGAAATCCGGGCTTGAGCGCTCGTGCATGTACCGCAAGCGCGCTGACAAAAGCGATCATTTGAGAGCGGGCATCGGGGTTGCGCGTGGTCATGTCGGCAAACTCGTCGACCTTGTCGAGATAAACTCCGTCGAATCCGTTTTTGATGATGCGATCGAGATAGCTGTTCTCGCCTTTGAAGATGATCTTTTGCCAATCGTCCATCCAATAACGGACCCCGTAATTGCCGCGCCATTCACGGTTCTGGGGCCCGCGCCAGCTCGGCGCGAGCAGGCCGAAGAACCAGCCCCAATACCATCTCCAATAATAGCGATATGTCTCGGCCTCCCCGATCGAGAGATAGGCGAGCACGATTCGCCGGCTGCCGTCGGGCTTGCGCTTGAGCCTGTTCACTTCGGTGGCGGTCAAGGCCTGATCGTCGCTTCCGGTGCGGGAATAGTCGATCACGATCACGTCGTAGGGAACGGCAGCGAGCTCGTCGGGGTCGAGATTCTGCAGCTGGTAGCCCCAACTCTTGGCCTGCGCCAAAAGCTGGGCAGGCCTTAAGTCTCCTGCTGACACTTGTGCGAGCGCCGTGCCGTTTGAGATTATGCCCGCGACGGTCAGCAACAGAGCGCAGCAAAGCACGAAATGTATTCTGGACATCGGCCCCATGCCCTTGCGCAAACGGGACGCATCGACGCCCCGCCTCATCTGCTTCACGTGCCACCAGAAAGTGCAAAAATCGCGGCGCGACAAAAGCCCGCGCGCAAATCGGAAAAATGCGGGATAGAACCGTGCTTTCAGGTGAGAAGCCAGGCTATATGAATGCTGCGAGGGTGGAGGATGAACGTCCCGGGCTGAATATCGACCTTCCGCTGAATGCAGTCTATGCCGGAATCGAGCTCGATTGATTTGTCGGGAGAATGCACCAAACGCAACGTCTTGCCCTATGATGGTTACGCCTATCTGATCGACGACACAGAGGGCGCGTTCACGTGGCCGCAAATCGCTGCGTGCCTCGCCGAAACCGTGCCTTGGCGGGTTGAGATCGCGCACCTCTTCGGCCGCAAGATGCCGGTCCCCAGGATGACAGCATGGTTCGGCGATGCCGATTACACCTACAGCGGCATCCGTCATCGAGCGGCAGCGCTTCCGCCGATTGTTCAATGGCTGCGCGAGCGGGCCGAGAGCCTCTCTGGCGCAGCATACAACTCAGTTCTGCTCAATCTCTATCGCACCGGCGCCGACAGCGTCGGGTGGCATAGCGATAATGAAGCAGGTCTTGGGGATTGCCCGACGATCGCGAGCTTGTCGCTTGGTGCGACACGACGGTCTCAGTTTCGGCATCGCACAGCAAAGGAAACGGTTACGCTTGAGCTCAGAGAGGGGCACTGGCTCATAATGGCAGGCGAGACCCAACGCTTCTGGGTCCACCAGGTGCCGAAGACGACGGCGACTGTCGGGCGCCGCATCAATCTTACCTTCCGGCGCATGATTGAAGCGCGCTAATAGCGCCAGAGGGTTCGCGCACAAGCCATAGCCCGCCCGCAACGGACCGTACGCTGCGCATTAGTTTACAGCGAGAAGTCCGTCAGCCGGGTCGCATTGACCATGAATGGAATAATGCGCGCCGCGGCCGAGGGCAGGGTCCTGGCCATGACGGCGCTCAGGCGCTGTCCAGCAGAGGTGCTTATGGCCAAGTTGCCGGCCTTTGCCCATATCATCTGCCGACGTAGTCTGGCTGTCACGGTATGCTGAAACTCATTTGCAGGCGTCCCGTTGAGAATTGCACGAGCAGCGGCAATGCCGGAATGAAGAGCGATGGAAATACCATCCCCCGTATACGATGGAATGACTGCCAGCTGATCGCCGATCGGGTAAATTGATCGGGAGATAACTCGCTTACGCACGAAGCCGTACGGAATAGCCGAAACGGCAACAGGCTTTTCCCACAGGGGCTGCGTGTGTGCGAGCACCTTGCCATAGAAATCGGATTGGACAGAAAGGTACCTCGTCTGGGCCTGCCACGCAGCGCCGGTCTTCTTTAGCAATTCCCGTTCCATCACCCAGCAGATCGCCACAGTTTCCCGCTCGACGAGGCACGCCCCAGCATATCCGCCCGGAAAAATGGTCAGGTGTACAAGATTGCGCAGCATTGCCGCAGTCGCGGGGCTCACGCGCAAATGCAGCTTGAACGACGTCATCGATCCATGCGGGCGCATGCAGCCTCTGAGATCGTGCTTTCCTGTCGCCAGGACCACGCTGGCCGCGCGAAATTCTTTCCCTGATGCATGCACTACGATTGGCTTCTCGCTAGCATCCAGAGCTGTCACTGTGACTCCACGCACCACCTCGGCGCCTGCATCCTGCGCAGCCCGGAGCAAGGCTTCATCCAGGCAAAAGCGCGAGAGCCCTGCGGCGGTAAATGGGAGGGCGATGCGGGGGACTTGGACGCCGCACGCAAAGCTCAGTGCTGTGATTTCAGTCGCTTCCAGCGCCCAAATGTCCACGCCAAGGTCTGAAATAAGATTGCGCGCGTCCGCGCTGATGAATTCGCCACAAACTTTGTGGTGTGCAGTGCGAGTCTTCTCCAGCAACATCACGCGGCGACCCTTGCGTGCAAGCTCGATGGCGCAAGCTGCCCCCGCTGGCCCGCCCCCCACAATAATGCACGGCAGTGGCAAAGCCTGACCTCATGCCTCCACGATAATTAAGCCCCTTGTGGCGCTTGGGCTGAACAGGCGCGCCCCGTCGCCCAGGCAAGCGCCGCGTTCTCTGTATGAATGCGAATCGCCAGCACAATTCCATTGAGCGCAAGGAACACTCCCGCAAAGCTAGGGAGGCCTAACGCCAGCGGCACCACAATGATCTCGCCGGTCACAATTACATAATTAGGATGGCGCAATAGCCGATATATGCCAGTCGTAACGAGCGGGACACCAGGGACGACAATGATGCGCGTCGTCCATCTCCGCCCGAGACTCGCAAGCACCCACAACCGGCCAAGTTGAAGCAGGACGAAGGCCCAGAGATAAAGCGGATCGACAGGGCGACCAAGTCCCAGCCCCCATAGGCCGCAAAGCCAAGCGGCATGCATCCCCACCATCACCGGGTAGTGGCCCCGTCCGAATTCGATGCCGCCCGCTGCCAGAAGCCGAGAAGTGTTGCGCGCCGACCAGGCGAGCTCACCGATACGCTGCAGGGTCAGAAAGCCAAGCAAGAACCCGGCGCTGTTCACCCATCCATCCTTGCTTCGAGCGAAGGCGGCGACTTGGCAAGACCACAAGACTGGTCAGGGTGGCGCCTATTCAATTGCTCTGCCGTGTGTGCGGCCAATGACTTGATGCTCGCGCCTTGCATGAACGTCGTGAGGGGAATATTGATGCCGAAATCGGCGCTGATGCGGTTGCGCACGTCCACGGCGATGAGCGAATCCAGCCCCAGATTGCGTAGTGGCTGCTGCGTGTCGATCCGTATCGGCGAGGCGCCAATTGCTCGCGCCAAGCGATCACGAAGATACACCTCCAAGAGTGGCGGACGCGCCGCCCCATCCGCCTGCAGAATGTCGCGCACGTGGGAGGCCACCGTCGAGCCGCCGTCCCTGGCGTTGTTTCCGACTGCCAATTCGGCAAACCGTGCGGGAACGCGTGAGCCCATCAGTCGCATGACGTCGTTCCACTCGACTTTCGCTACTGCGACCTGCACGGCATTGCTGGACATGAACTCGTCGAGAGCGTCGAGCATCGCAGCGGCGGGGATCGCCGTCACGCCGAGACGAGCCAGTCTCGCGGCCGTCTCCTGATTATTCGCCACGTGTCCAACCTCGCCCACCGAACCCCAATTGATTGTGAGAGCGGGAAGCTCAAGCGCACTGCGGTAATACGCCAGAGCATCGAGGAATGCATTGCCGGCAACGTAGTTCGCCTGCCCGGGACTTCCGACGATGGAGGCGATTGACGAAAACATCACGAAGAAATCGAGCGGGCAATCGGTCGTCAGAACGTGGAGATTCCAGGCGCCGATCATTTTAGGCGCCATTGCTTTCCACATCCGTTCCTCGGACAGGTGTTCGATCGGCGCATCGTCCAATACCATGGCGGCATGCACGATGCCGCGCAATGGACCCATGGCGCGCTGCACATCCGCGATGACCTGTTGCACCTGACTGCGGTCGGCAATGTCTGCTTGACAAACCATGACCTCGGTGCCCCCCTGTCGCAAGGCCTGCAATGCAGCCTGCGCGGATGGCGACGGCACGCTTCGACCCAGCAGAACCAAATGACGCGCTCCGCGTCGTGCGAGGCGGGCCGCAACAGCCAATCCGAGACCTCCCAAACCACCGGTGATCAGATAACTGGCGCCGGGATCTATTGTGAGATTGGACGTGGCTTTATCGACGTGGACCCCCGCGGTGTCCTGCATGGAGACGATCAACTTCCCGACATGCTTTGCCTGCGCCATATACCGAAAGGCGTCCGCAAGATGCGCGGCCGGAAAAACTTGATGCGGAAGCGGCCGCAAATCACCGTTCTCAAACCTCTCCATTATTTCGCTTAGCAGCAATCGGGCAAGCTCCGGTCGCTTCTGGAAGATGGTGTTCAAATCCACAGCAAACAGAGAGATGTTCTTGCGCAGTGCCCGCATTCCAATCCGACGATTGCGGTAGATGTCGGCCTTGCCGATTTCAATGAAGCGCCCGTATGGTCGAAGAATAGAGAGGCTCTTCTCGATTGCCTCGCCCGCAAGCGAATTGAGCACAAGATCGACCCCCTCCCCTGCGGTGAGCTCCAACAATTCGTCGCCGAATTCGAGGCTGCGCGAATCCATCACATGCGAAACGCCGATCGCCGCCAGGAGATTCCGCTTCTCGGGCGAGCCGGCGGTCGCAAACACAATGGCGCCTGTCTTCAACGCCAACTGCACGGCCGCCAATCCGACCCCTCCGCTAGCGGAATGGATCAGCACCCGCTCTCCCGGCTGCAGGCTTCCCAGCGTGTGGAGTGAATAGTAAGCGGTCATAAAGGCGGCGGGAATTGTCGCAGCCTGCTCCAAGCTCAGCCGGTGGGGCTTGAGCGCCACGCATCGCGCATCGACTGTTACATGACTGGCGAAAGTGCCGCCTGCGAAAGCAACAACCTCGTCTCCCGCTTTGAGGCCGGAAACTGCGTCACCAACCGTGATCACACGGCCGGTGCATTCGAACCCGAGGACCCCCCCGGAAGGATCGTCCTCGACGGCGTCCCTGGGCAGCATGCCCGTGGTCAGCATCAGATCCTTGAAATTGAGGCCAGCCGCTGCCACCTCGATTTCGACTTGATGCGGCATTGGTGGCGTACGCGCGAGAGGTCGCGCCGACAGCGAGTCCAACAGCCCCGACTGCTGCAGTTGCATGCGGAAAGGTTGCAAGCCCGCTTCCATCGGCGCGGAGGCCCGGTACGTGGTCGGCGATACGGGCACGAGGCGGTGCAAGTAGCGCGCCTCGCCCTGCAAGCGGATCTCATCTTCCGCGTGATCTCCAGCATTCAATTCGTCCGCAAGATACGCGATCTCCTCTTCGGAGCAGGTCGTCAAATCGATGAGGCGGCAGCGCAGGTGCTGATACTCGTTCATGAGCGCCCTGCCGACACCCCACAGTGGAGACTGCGTCAACTGAATTGACTCGGCTCCATTCTCGATCGCTTGTGCCGAACGCGTGATAAGCCACAGAGTTTCGATGACGAGGCCATCGGTTGCGGCGATTGCCTGCATGAGATGAATAATCCCGATACACCCCAGGTTCGCTGATGATCTCAGGGACTCACTCGTCATCCTCTCGGAAGTGTCGCTGTCGAGGGTCCAGAGATGAGCGATGCCTGCGAGACGCGGAGCCTGCCTGCTGACATGTTCCATCAAGCACCGCACATCGTCGGGATTATCGGCACGAACGCCAAAGGTGGATTCGTCGAATTGCAGGAATTCGGTGCTGTGGCGCACTTCAATGACACGGTCGCCGCGGTCTCGAAGCTGCCGTGCGAGCTTGTCCCCAGCGCTGTCGCGCCCGCCAATGCCTCGATCGGAAAAGACCAACCACGTTTTCGGCTGTTCGGAAGCCGGCCGCGTCAATGCGGGCGCTAAAGACAGTTGTGAAGCACGCGCGAGGATCACCGAATGTTGCGCGCGGTGGGAATCCGGGCAATCGGCGAAGCAGAGCGCGGAATCGAATCCGGTCTCGCAAAGAAGGGCCTGCCACTGCTTTGCCGAGAGACACGGTCCGTCAGTTCGCAGATCGCCGTCCTCGAACAACCACCAGCCTTTCAGTAATCCAAAAATCGACGTGACATAGAGCCACGGGCGGGTTAACTCCAGAAGCAAGAGCGTGCCAGAGGAGGCCAGCAGGCGCTTCACTTGTCCGAGCGTATTGCGAATGTTCCGCGTTGCGTGCAGGACGTCGGCGGCAATAATGAGATCATAGGAATTTGCGGGAAAGCCCTGCTCGACCGGATCGAGCTCGATATCAAGGGCCCGATACTGCACGAACGAATAGCCAGCGAACTTCTGCTGCGCGCGGGCCGTGAAGCGCAACGAAATGTCTGTAAAGACATATTCGGCACAATATTCCGACAGGATCGGAAGGACGTAGCTCGTCATGCCGCCGGTTCCGCCGCCGATCTCCAGAATTCGCAGGGTTTTGCCCGCGGGCAGGCTGCGTACAGTCTCGCTGAGGACCTTTTGAACCAGCAGATTGCTCGGGCGAAATGTCAATGAATTCTGATAAAAAAATTCCGTCTCCGTGAGCGAGCCCTCCGGGAAGATGAGGTTGAGAGGATCGGTATCGCCGCTCAGCACGGTGGCGAGGCTCTCCCCGCAGCGACGCAATAGCATCAGTTCGGCATGACACTCCGGAAACTCATCCCATGATGTTTTCCAAAGTCGCAGTGGGTCGCCCGCACCGGCAACTTCGCATGGGTTCAACTCCTGCAAAAACCGCTGAACTAATCGCTGATATTGCGGCGCTACATCAGATTGGCCCCCGGCGGCTTGATGCACCGGGGTGCAGCCCAGCTCATGCAGGGCACGATGGATGTAAGCGAGGGCAAGCGCGCGCGATGCAGCTTCAAACTCGTTCTGAAAGCGAGAGCGATCGAACCGCCGCCACAAATCTTTGCTGGCCTCGTTTAGAAACGGCGCAAGCCCTTCGGGCGACGGAAGGTGATGTGAGCAGCGCGCGTGGCCGGCCGCGGGCCGAGGGGCTGCAGTCCACCGATATTCATAACAGGCGGTAGAGTTCACTGAATGCGCGAACTTGCCGACGGCTCGGAAAATAAGCCCTCGCACCTCGACGAGAGGGTTGCCGGCCGGATCAACGACTTGGACATCCAAGTTGAGCTGCGTCCTGCTACACTCTCTCAGCCGGACGTGAGAAAATAAGCGCGACGGCAGGCAGGCCTGAAAGCGGACGCGTCCGACCTTTACGGGCACGAAAATTGCGTGTTCTGCATTCAAGATGTCGACCGGTAGAGTTGCCAATGTCGGTTGCAGGCACGCGTCTAGAACGGCCGGGTGCAATCGATAGTCGGATATTTGTCCGTCCAGGCCGCTTGGTACATTTATCTCGGCGAGCGCCTCGCGCTCGCCTCGCCATAACTTTGCAATCCCACGGAAGCTTGAGCCGTAATCCAATCCCCGGCTGGCCAGCAAGGCATAAAAATCGTCTCGATCTACCTGATCGAGACACCGCTCCTGAATTTGTGCGATATAGATGGTTGTAGGCGTTTGCTGACTGGCTTTCCGTACACAGCCGTGCGCATGGCGATCCCAAGAACTTTCGGCATCGCGGCTACGCACGTGCATCTCGAAAACGCCCGAGCCGGCATCGAACGTTACCTCGGCGTGGTGCGCTGCGGTTTGATCAATATCCAGAAATTTTTCAAATTCCACTTCCTCCAACACGCAAGGCGTGGGACCGAAAATTTCTTGCGCCGTCGCGAGTGCGGCTTCGATATATCCCGTACCGGGAAATACGGTTAAGCCGCCGATCCGATGGTCTTCCAGATAACTCAAACTTGCGGTGCCGAGCTCCACCTGCCAGCGCGGCCGCGGTCCGTCGAGCCGATGTCCAAGCAGAGGGTGAACAGGCTCGCCCAGGCGCAGCCGGCGCATAAAATCGGCTTCGCGCCAATGGCTTTCCACCTGGAACGGATAGGATGGCAGCTTGATCGCTGACGACTCGGCTGGAAACAGCTTGCTCCAGGCAATTTCGGCCCCGGCGCAATATAGTTGACCGAGCGATCCCAGCAGCGTCGCTTGCTCGCGAGCCTCCCGGCGCAGTGAGCACAGCGCCATTCCTTGAGTTGATTTCTCATTCAAGCATTCGCCGATGTCGTGTCTGAGGACGGGATGCGCACCGATCTCGAGGAACAGCCAGCGCCCCGCTTTGATGATTTCGCTCATCGCATCCCGGAACAGCACCGGTTGTCTGATATTTCGATACCAGTAGCGCGCATCCAAATCCGCCCCTGCAAGAGCGGTGCCGGTCACGGTGGAGAAGAATGGTATCGACGCGGGTCGCGGCCGGATGCTCCGCAAGCAATCGATCAACTCTGTTTCAAGCTGCTCCATCAGCTGGCTGTGGTACGCGACTTCTACACGCAAGCGACGGCTAAACAGACCCGCCGCGGTCAGCGTCTTCTCGATCTCGCCGAGAGCACACGCCTTGCCGGATAGCGTTACGGAGCGACGGCCGTTGTCCGCCGCGACCGACAATGTGCCGGCGTGGCGTTCCAGCAGGCGCTCGGCGTCCTCACGCGAAATCTCAGCCGCAAGCATCGATCCCTGCCCGGCGGTGCGAGCTTGCAAGCGGCTGCGGTGAAACACGACCTGGACGGCTTCCGCCAGGGACAGTGCTCCGCAAATACACGATGCGGCCACTTCACCCACGCTGTGGCCGACTACGGCGGCGGGTTCGACAGCCCAGGATCGCCACAGCGCGGCAAGTGCGATCTGGAGCGCAAAGATCGCCGGCTGAGCGATGTGTGTTTCCTGGATCCGTGAATTGGTTTGGTCCGCGATGATCTCGTCCAGCAGCGACCAGCCGGCAAGCAGTCTGAAGATCTCGTTTACCTCCTCGACAGCGCGGCGATAGACCGGCTCTTGCGTCAAGAGCTCGTGTCCCATTGCCCACCATTGCTGGCCCATCCCCGAGCAGACGAACACCGGCCCTGATCGCTGCGGCACACTGGAATGGAGTGAGTTACTGGCACCAGTTTCCCCCCGAACCATCGCTTCGAGTTGCTCCGCCAACTCGGTCTTGTCGTGCGCAACGAACGCTGCCCGATAATCGTGGTGGGATCGCTTTACGCTTGCCGAGAAGCAGATGTCGCGCAACGCTGCGTGTTGCAGCGCGCGCTCATCACGCAGCGCGTTGAGATAGGAGCGTGCTAGATCGCAAAGCGCTGACGGAGAACGCGCCGAAAGCGGCAGCACCCATGCACGGCCATCAGCGTGGTCGGTGGGCGCACTGGAAGTGAGTTCGCGCTCGGGGGCGGCTTCGAGGATTGCATGCCCGTTCGTGCCACCGAAACCAAAGGAGTTCACGCCTGCGCGCGGTGGCTGCCCGCAGGTCTCCGGCCAGGGCTCAAGTCGCTGCGCGACGCGCAGCCGAAGGTCATCGAATGGGATATCCGGGTTCGGATTCTCGTAGTGCAGGGTCGCCGGAATCTGCCGATGCTGCAGGCACAGCGCGGCCTTGATCAGCCCAGCGATGCC
>CATPCO010000362.1 GCA_955652925.1 uncultured Xanthobacteraceae bacterium
GTCTAGGGGGAGAAGCTTTGCAGAATTTGGATAGCTAACTCAACCACTGATATTTCTCATTCGCAAAATACACACGCAAAAGATGTATTTTCGCGAAATGGGGCGAAAAACAGACGCGAGATCAATAGGGCCGCCTCCTCCGCAGTCAGCAAAGGGAGAGCGTTCGAGCATGCTCACCACGCATGGCTGCGCCGCATCAACGCGCCTGTTGCGGCGCAGCATGGAACACTATTTTTCGGATGAAAATCGAATCGGGCTTCCCCCGATCGAGAAAGGAAACCAACATGTTAGCCGCAGTCATCAACTTCCTTCGTGCCTGGAAGCGCTACAATGCCGGGCTCAACGAGCTCTATCGGCTCGGCGATCGCGAGCTGGCCGACATCGGAATTACGCGGGGCGATATCCCGCGGATTGCCTGGGAAAATGCCCACCGCATATCCTGAGTAATCTCCGAAAGCGCCCGCCCCCGAGCGGGCGCTTCGCCTTTTGGCCCCCACCCTCATCCCACGGGTGGGCGCGCCGTTCCGCCGCCTGCAAGCCAGAGAGCTCCCATTGTCGGCCCCAATGCACGGGCCTAGCTTGCATTCATGGCCAGCCAAAACCACCCGGTCCACATCGTCGGCGGCGGGCTCGCCGGGTCCGAAGCCGCTTGGCAGCTCGCAACCCGAGGTGTTGGCGTGGTGCTGCACGAGATGCGCCCCGTCTCCACCACGGCTGCACACAAGACGCACGCGCTCGCCGAGCTCGTCTGCTCCAACTCCTTTCGATCCGATGACAGGGAGCACAACGCAGTCGGTCTGTTGCACGAGGAGATGCGGCGGCTGAACTCTTTGATCATGCGGGCCGCCGACACCAACCAGGTGCCGGCCGGAGCCGCGCTGGCGGTCGATCGGGAAGGCTTTGCGGCCGCTGTCACTACGGCACTTGCGCAGCACCCGTTGATCGAGATCCGCCGCGAAGAGCTGGCCGGGCTGCCGCCGCGCGAATGGGACAGCGTCATTATTGCAACGGGCCCCCTCACCTCGCCGGCGCTCGCCGATGCGATCGTGAAACTGACCGGGCAGGATGCGCTGGCTTTCTTCGACGCGATCGCCCCCATCGTTTACTGCGACAGCATCGACATGTCGGTCGCTTGGCGGCAGTCGCGCTACGACAAGGCGGGGCCCGGCGGGTCGGGCGCCGACTACATCAATTGCCCGCTCACGCGCGAACAGTATTTCGCCTTTGTCGAAGCCTTGCTGGCAGGAGACAAAGTCGCTTTCCACGAATGGGAAGCGGCAACGCCCTATTTCGATGGTTGTCTGCCCATTGAAGTGATGGCGGAGCGAGGGCCGGAAACGCTGCGGCACGGGCCCATGAAGCCGTTTGGGCTTACCGACCCGCATGCTGCGGGAGTGAAACCCTATGCCGTGGTGCAACTGCGCCAGGACAATCGGCTCTGCACTCTGTTCAACATGGTGGGGTTTCAGACCAAGCTCAAACACGCCGAGCAGGTGCGCATCTTCCGCTCCATTCCCGGCCTTGGAAGAGCCGAGTTCGCTCGCCTCGGCGGCTTGCACCGCAACACCTTCATCAACGCACCAAGGCTTCTCGATGGCACGCTGCGGATGCGAACCGAGCCGCGGCTACGCTTTGCCGGACAGATCACGGGCTGTGAGGGTTATGTCGAATCCGCAGCCATCGGTCTCCTCGCCGGCCGCTTCGCCGCAGGGGAGCGACTCTGCGAGCCTATGGCCTTGCCACCTCCAACCACCGCGCATGGCGCTCTGCTCGCTCACGTCACCGGCGGCCACCTGGAGCCAGCAGACTCCGCAGACCATGGCGCGCGGTCCTATCAGCCCATGAACATCAATTTCGGCCTTTTCCCGCCGCCTTGTGGCCCGCTCAAGAGCGACAACGGGCGGCGTTTACGCGGCACGCAAAAGAGCCTGGCCAAGAAACGCGCGCTTACCCGGCGCGCCCTCGATGATCTCGATCGCTGGATCACGGGCGAGCTTCCCGTCGCCGCGGAATGAGCGCCGCACCAAACGAAATCGCGCAGAGCTGGAGTGAAGGCGTCGTTCTCAAACGCGACCTGCTCTCGACCGTCGAGCGTGGCCGCTTTGGCGCACCGCGCGGGAATGCCGTCATGCGCCGGATCGATCAGGTGCCATGGTGGAGCTTTGCCCTGGCGCGGCATCTGTTCGCGCGCGAGCGCCGCGCGCTCGCGGTTGCGGGCAAGCTCGGTATCGCTCCCACCCTCCTCTACAGCGGCCGGCGCGTGCTGGTGCGCAGCTGGATCGAGGGTTTGCCCCTTCATCTCGCCAAGCCGCACGGGGATGGTGCCTATTTTCAGTCGGCCAAAGCCGCACTGCATACCCTTCATCGCGCCGGCATCTGCCACAACGATCTCGCCAAGGAGCAGAACTGGTTGCGCGGCGCCGATGGGCGCGCCTATCTGATGGATTTTCAGCTTGCCTCTCAGTTCCGCCGCCGGAACTGGCTGTTCCGCATTGCCGCGTACGAGGATCTGCGGCACCTGCTCAAGCACAAGCAACGCTATTTGCCGGAGGCGGTCACTCCCGCCGAGCGGCGGATCCTCGCAAGGAAGAGTGTTTTGACCCGTGTTTGGATGGCGACCGGCAAGAAGCTTTATTATGCCATCACGCGCGGCCTGTTTCGCTTTACCGACCGGGAGGGCGGCGGCCGCCGGCTCGTCCACGACGCCCCGCTCATCGCGGCGCGGCTGAAGACGCATCCTGCGGTACGCGAGAGCGTGGTCGTTGCCTTTCCGGACCGGCGCGCGGGCACGGGGCTCTATGCCTTTGTCGAGGCGGCGCCGGGGCTGAGCGAAGAGCGGTTGCGCGAATTCATTGCGAGCGGGTCTCTTCCCCGGCCACCGGAGCACCTGCAACTCATCGATGAGCTGCCGCGGCGCGCCACCGGCGAGGTGCGCAGCGAAATCCTGCAGCTCATCGCCATGAATCAGGTGGACCTGATCGACACGCTCGTTGCCAACGAACGCGAGCGCAGCCTCGTCGGACGCATCGTCGCGCAGCGCCGTAACCTGCGTGACCGATTCTCGTTCTAGGGTCGCGTTAGTCTGTTGCCGTTCAAACTTTAAAGAAGCTGGTGAAGTGTTGAATGATTTTGTCCGGTACCTCCTCCTGGATGTAGTGCCCACACTCGATAGCCTCGTGCGCGACGATGTTCGAGGCATAGCGCTTCCATACGTCCAGGAATTCCTTGGCGCGCTCGGGCGACTGGCCGCGGGCGCCCCAAAGCAGAAGCAGCGGAATATCGATTTTCCTGTCCTTGTCGGCCGTGTCCATCTCGAAATCGCAAGTCGCCGTTGCCCGATAGTCGCGACATGAGCCGGTAATCGTTTTCAGCGTGTAGCAGCGGACGTACTCGTTGATCGCCGTATCGGTCAAAAA
>CATPCO010000363.1 GCA_955652925.1 uncultured Xanthobacteraceae bacterium
ATTGCTGGCATCGAAAAGGAATAAAGCGATGCCGACTACAACACTCTTTCGCATTTGACACGCCTGCGCGGGTCCTGCCCCAGCAATGACCATAGCATCCATTCTGTGACCTGCCGATTTGAGTGTTCCCGGTGTGGCTGGTGGTCCTTCGGATGTGTGGCATCTTGGTCACGCCCAGAGGTTCAGCCCCAGAGTTACTTCCGGTAATTTCAACGTTGGGGGCTCTCGGAATCCATTACCTCGGCTTGCCAGCGTGCTGCTGACACCGTCGGTTCGAGGCTCAGCCGGCGGACCACAGCTGTAAGTAATGGGAATGGCAGTGGATGCTGGGTTCCCGGTTCCCTCGCTTCGCTCGGCCCCGGGAATGACGCCGATATGCTTCGAATTTTGGAAACGCTCCGGGGTGACGCGAGCCCGGTCACAGCCGTCAGGTTGGCGTCACCCAAGGTGGTACTGCCCATGTGCTTTTCGTGGGGGTTAAGATCGTCGTCGCCAGACCATCGTCGCGATTTTCCAGGCGACTTTTGGTAAATAATGGTCGGTTAGCCAACAGATGCGCCAGGGAGGCGCGAAACCATGCATTCGCACTCGATTGATGACTTTCGGCATGAGCACATTTTCCTCGGGGAAGCGCACGAACGAAATGAGCGCAAAGTGTGGATCGTGATCGCAATTTGTGCAGCGATGATGGTTGCCGAGATTGTTGGCGGGGCTTGGTTTGGTTCAGTCGCTTTGATCGCCGACGGTCTTCATATGTCTACCCATGCCGGTGCGCTTCTGATAGCCGCCCTGGCCTACACATTTGCGAGGCGATATGCGCACCACCATCATTTGGCCTTCGGAACAGGCAAGCTTGGAGACCTTGCTGCATTCACGAGTGCGATCGCTTTGGCGATGATCGCGCTGCTTATCGGCTATGAGAGCCTCAGCCGGCTTTTTAATCCCGTCCCGATTGCCTTTAACGAAGCTATTCCGATCGCAATACTAGGGCTCGGCGTCAATCTCCTCACCGCCTTTCTGTTGCGTGACGACCACGACCATCATGACCATGCCCACGAACACCAGCACGATGACCACGAACATCATGACGGCCGAAGCGGGCAGTACCACCGTGACCACAACCTTCGAGCCGCATTTGTGCACGTATTGGCAGATGCTGCGGTGTCGGTATTGGTTATCATTGGACTTGTTGCTGGGCGTCAGTTTGGTTGGATTTGGATGGACCCAATGATGGGTCTCATTGCTACAATTGTCATCTTGAACTGGTCGTGGAGCCTCGTTCGGGCGGCCGGCGCAGTTTTGCTCGATGCTTCCCCCGATCCCTCTCTTCCCGCAAAAATCGCCGCGCGCCTTGAGAAGGAGGGTGATCGCATCTCAGACCTTCATCTGTGGCGCCTTGGTCCAGGTCACATCGGCGCAATAATTTCATTGGTGTCGGACCATCCTGAGAGTCCGGGTTATTACAAGAAGCTGCTCGCAGATGTGCGCGGCCTTTCTCACCTTACTGTCGAGGTTGAGCGCTGCGGGGACGCCCATGGCTAGTAGTTCGGCTGCGCTATGCGGCGGCACCGCGATATTTTTGCACATCGCGGAAGCGGCTCAACAGGTAATCCCCCGACTTGATGGGAGCATATTTCGGCGGATTAGCTGGCGACTGGCATGTCGGCAGGCACGATATGACCGTGTGATAATCAAGGTTGAAAAATGTCGGGATCGAGTAACGTTCCTTGCCGGTGCGGTTCACCACGCGGTGCAAATTCGAACTATAGATGTCGTTAGTCCAGCGTTGAAACAGATCACCGATATTGATGATGAGCGTGCCCGCTATAAAGGGCGCTGCGATCCACTCGCCATCGCGCTTGCGCAATTCGAGGCCGCCGATGGGATCTTGCGACAGTAGCGTGATCATGCCGTAATCGGAATGCGGCGCCACGCCGAACGCCTTGCCGTCGATGACTGCCGGTTGCGGCGGATAGTGAAACAACCGCATCTGCACCATCGGCTTGCTGCAGAATTGCAGAAAATAATCCGCCGGCATGCCGAGGCTCACTGCAAATACGCGCAACAGTCGTTTTCCCAACTCCATTGTCTCAGCGAAATAGGCCTCGGCAGCCTGCCGCAGCCATGGACATTCCGGTGGCCAACGATTCGGGCCATGGAGCGGCAGCCCGGCCGCGACGTCGGGGTCGGTGAGCGGCAGGTCGATGCCGATTTCATAGCTTTCCTTGAGATCGGGCGCGTAGCCCGGATGCTGATTGATGCCCTGGGGCATGAAGCCGCGTCGGAAGCGCTCGTCCATGCGATGGGCAAGACGTTGCTGCTCGGGCAAATCGAAATAACGGTGCGTTGCCGCGTACACTGCGTCGGAAATCTCCGCCGCAATACCATGGTTTGCAACGTAGAAGAAACCGATGGTCTCGCAGGCGTGACGCAGCTCGTTCGCGAGCGCGCGGAGATCGCCACCGGCATTGAGCGGCGCAAGGTCCAGCACGGGAACCTCGTCCGCGCGCGCCGCACGTATCGTGTCTTGCATGTTGTCTATCCTCTTTTCTCGATTCACGCGCCTACCACGCGCTCACCAGATATGTCCATCCAGAACACGACCCGGCGCTGGACTAGGCGGATCATGGCGTGCAGTCCGACCCCGATCAGCGACAGGATTATGAGAATGGCGAAAGTTCCGGCCATGTCGAGATTGAAGTTCTTCTGCAGGATCAGATATCCCAGCCCCGCCTTGGCGCCGACAAATTCGCCGACGATCGCGCCGATCACCGAAAGCACAATGGCGACGTCCAGTCCCACGAAGATATAGGGCAACGCTTGCAGAAGCCGGACCATGCGAAACACCTGCCAGCGAGAAGCCGTATACGAGACCAGCATCTCGATCTGGTCCTGCGGCGCGGCGCGCAATCCCATGATGGTATTCGCGAGCAGGGGAAAGAAGGCGATAGTTGCGGTGATCACCACCTTGGAGGC
>CATPCO010000364.1 GCA_955652925.1 uncultured Xanthobacteraceae bacterium
GCGTGCAGGTGATCCTCGACGCCACGGAAATGCTGCTTGCCGACGCTGGGATTGCGTGCGTCGATTCTTGCGCGAGCCCTGATCATCCCATGATCGATCATATCTGGCGTGAACGGCTCACCCTCGCCGACCGCCTCATTGGGCTCGAGCCGGGAGGGACTTTGCGATTCCGAGCGGCGTGCGCTCTGGAAACGTCGCGCCGCAGCGCCATCGGTGCCGCGAAAGCGCTACGGGATTGGCAGCGACGGAGATAGCGGGGAGTCGCCGGTGCGTTACACCGAATTCCTGTGAAGTTGATGCACGGCGGTGCCGCACACTCGATCGCCCCCTCTCCCCGCCTCTTGGGGCGGGGAGAGGGTGGGGGTGAGGGGCAAACGTGCCGTGCGCCGAGTCCTGATGGCTCACGGCTCACTTCCTTCCAGCCTGGCAAGGATCGTGGATAATACCCCGTCCGTATTGCTCAGGACGTCTGAATTCCAAAAGCGCAGAACGCAGTAGCCGCACGCAGTAAGCGCGCCATCGCGCACACGATCACGTGCATTCTCTGCGTGTTGACCTCCATCCACCTCGATGATGAGCTTTCTCTCTCTGCAAACAAAATCCACGATGTAAGAGCCAATTGCTTCCTGACGGACAAACTTGAATCCACCCAATCGGCGATCACGTAGCGCGAACCATAATCTGGTCTCGGCGTCAGTCGCTTGCCGGCGTAGGCGCCGCTCGAGACGCACGGTTCGTTTCTGCGGCCCACGCATGATCCCCCTCCCCCATCAGTTGCCCCTCACCCCAACCCTCTCCCCGTTAAGAACGGGGAGAGGGAGCAGACCGAGTCCGCCGCCAGCTCCGATCCCACCTGACCGGAACATAGTCCTGGATCACGGGCTATCGATAAGGCCCCTGACGACCATGCGTCCCGCGCGGCCAACCTGGTAGGCAAGCTCGCGCAGACTGATCCCGCCATGTCCAAGCCGAATGCGATCGAGCTGTACAAGCTTCGCCTCGTCAAGCTCAAGCGCAATGCGCGCCCAGAGCGCATCGATGTTGTAGGGCGGCGCTCCAGGCGGCATGGCGATCGGCACGATTCGATCCACCGCCAGATCGAGTGCACGCGCGGTAGCGTCCATGGCGGCTCGGATCGCGCGCGCCTTGCGCGCAAGCGGCGCGGAAACATCGTAAGGGGGTGCCCATTCTGCCGCGGGACGCAGCTCATCGATATGGGTCAATGCCAGAATGACCGCGGGCGCACGCCGTGCAAGCTCGCTGTTCACCCAGGCGCGAAATTCATCGAGGCTCTTGCGATCGATTGCGCGGGCTGGCTGCGTCGCTGAGGCAACCCAGATCATGAGGTCCGCGCGCGCGGCCTGCGCCAGCAGGCCTGATGCGCGCTCGGTGCTCTCGACGAGCCCGGGCATATCGACGACAGTGACCGGCGGATGCCCTTCTGCGCTCAGCCGATATTCCGTGGCCTCTGATGTCGTCGGCACGGGTCCCACGGCACAGCGTATCTCCTGCGCCAACGCATTCACGAGACTCGACTTGCCCGCGCTGACCTGGCCCATGAGCACGATCC
Source organism: uncultured Xanthobacteraceae bacterium (assembly GCA_955652925.1). GTDB lineage: Bacteria > Pseudomonadota > Alphaproteobacteria > Rhizobiales > Xanthobacteraceae > VAZQ01. The sequence continues at coordinate 1,571 of CATPCO010000364.1, forward strand.
GCACCGGCGCCGCCGGTTCGGCGGCAACGCTCATGTCACGCTCGCGCGCCGCGCGCATCTCCGCGTCCGAGAGGGCAAGCCTGCCCGAATAGAGATCGATCGCGGCCCGGCCGACCTCGAGCACGAACAAACGCGTGGCATTGGCACGCAGACGATAGGAGAGGACGGTGGCGGTCTTCTCCACGAAAAGGCCGCTCGTCTCTTGTCCCGCCGCCTGCAAGGGGTGGAGCAGAGCGCGCGCCATGCGCCACAACCCAAAGCCTACGCGCCATCCGGCCTGCGCGGTTTCGCCGTATTGGTCCGATTGCCGTTGCACCCACAGCAGATGACTGAGCTTGATCGCTCTCACTCCCGGGATGACCTCGAGCGCTTTATGGCGCAGGTCGCGCGCAAGCCGCTCAGAAAGGAGAAACGCCTCAGGCAAACTGAATTGCGCCCATGCTGTATGGGCGTGCGGATGGAAATGGCGCGCGACCGCATCGATGGTCGTTTTTGCACTGCTGAGGAACGGCTCAAACTCCGTAAAGGCGAAAGGTTCGGTCGCGTCCGCAATTTTGTGTACCTCGTCCCAGGCGTCCCGCTCGACCGTCGTCCAGCCGCGTGAGGGCTCGGCCACGTCGCCCAAAGCGACGCGTGCCTCTTTGTTGGCACGCCGGCGCACGGTGCTCGAGAGCGGCCAAGCAAGGAGGCTCAGAGCCGCCGCCGCGATCGCCCATCGCCAGACATGCCCGCCCTGCCAGAGCCACACAATTCCAAGCGCAAGCAGTGAGAGCCATGGTACGACCACCGTGACCGTAAGCAGCACTTCCGGCCAGTAGCGTCGCGTGAATTCGCCAAGCCGCATGGAGCGCTCTCCTAGAGCAGGATGATTCTTCTTCGAATCGTCATCCTGCTCTATCTCTTTGTTGGAGCATGTCCTCTTTCGCAAAGTCCCCCACCCTTTATCCCTCCCCGCTTGCGGGGGAGGGAAGGGTGGGGGTTGCGGGACATGCTCAGCGCTGCTTGCGCCGACCTTTGGCCTGCGCAAGCCCGGCTGCCAGCCCGTCGGCAAAGGCGCGGCGAACCTCCTCGCTCGGCGCAATGAGCCCGCGGCGCCGGTAGGCAAGCCAAACACACGCGGCTTCACCGACGCCGACAGTCAATGCGAAAGCCGCGGCGGCATTGAGAGCTCCAGCTGCAATCGTGCCGACGACCGGCACAAGCTTGAGCGCTTCGCGCAACCCGTAGCGCAGCGCCCACCATGCAAGCGCGCCTCCTCCGACGGCACCGCTGAACTGGGCAAAGGTCGCGGGCGTCCACGTCACGCCATAGCGGCCTGCCAGCGCGCGCAGCGTAATTGCGAGCATTCCCGCTAGCCCGCTCACGCCGACAATGGGAACGGGCACCGCGCCCGCGCCGGCCGCGGCAGCACCGTAGCTGTAAATCAGCGGACGGGCTTTCGCCCGTATGGCATCGCTTTGCGCATCAGCGCGCGCGACGTGCAACGCGACCAGCGCAGCAGGTCCTGCTTCCTGGAGGACACGCCAGAACATTTCCAACCCGTACTCGTTCGGCACAAATCCATCTTCGGGGACGGTAAAGTCGACCGGGACAAAACGCGGTGCTGGAGGAGGCAAGTCGTCGAACAATCGGCGTTGATACGCGAGCGCCTGCCGCAGCGCATGGGGCAATTCGGGGTTGCTCTCATCGCGCGAGTCCCCGGTGAGTGAATAGGGCTGCGGATGGCCCATCCCCCTGGGATAAAGCCGATGCAGTCCGGTCTGCGCGACAACAATCGGCCAGTCAGGGTGGCGGCGGCGCACCTGTTGCAGCGCGCTCAGGACCGCATCCTGCACCGGGTCCGCCACCTGCATCGCGACGATAACCAGATGCGATTGCTCCTCGCACCAGGCAATGTCTTTGGCAGGGTCGTAGTTTGGCTCTCCGACGCCGCGGGTATCGAGGAATCGAAGGAGCGGCGCCTCTGCCGGCACATCGTAGAAGTCCGCCGTTCGAGTGCATGGCTCGAACCCTTCCCCGACTTGCGCGCGCGGGTCGCCGGTGAGCGCTGCAATGATGGCCGTTTTGCCTGCTCCAGTCTTGCCGAGGAGCCAAACCACAGGCGCCGTGGTCTGCGCACGCTTGCGCGCCTGCACGATGGGCTCGCCCGTGGCGCCATCCCCAAACAGAATGTCGCTGATCGCGTTCCAGAGCCGGTTGAGGGGCCGCACGAATTATCCCGCAAGCAGTCGCTACGCGCTACGGGTGCCGCGGGCTGCTCTTGCTACATTAGCGATGAGCGCCCCCAAGCACCCCAAGAGCAGAATTGCGCCCGCCACAAGCGGGTGATCAGGCAGGCCGAATGCAAACAAACCTGCCAGAATGACCACGCCGAGGATGGCGAGCGCGAGCGAGCCATCCTCGACAAACAAATGAGCGAGCTGGTGAAGCGCGGTGATCACGCCATTCACAGCAATACCTCTCTGCCCGGCCGGCGCGCGAGCCCCACGCCCGCAAGCCCGGTCACGAGAAACAGCCCGGCGAACGCAACGATGGCGAGGTCGGCGCCCGGCCACGGAATACCGAGGCCCTCGCCGATCCAGAACACACCGAACGCGGACAACATCACGCCGACTGCGAATTTGAGCGTGTTTTCCGGCACCCGTGTCAGCGGCCGGTGAACCGCGAATCCGGCCGCGGCAACAAGCACGCAGGCTGCGATTGCGCCGATGCTCGCCGGCACGATCAGTCCGCGGCCAGCGCCCACTGCTATGACAATGAAAACCACTTCGAGACCTTCGAGCACCACCGCCTTGAAGCTCGCGAGCGCAGCGACCCAATCGAGCCGCGCTTGCTGCGGGCTCTCCTGCGCGCGCAGCTCCGCCGTCTCGCTGGCATAGGCAAGCGTCTCGTCATGCATCGCGATGATGCCGGCGGCGCGCAGAATAGCCTTTCGCAGCCAGCGCATGCCGAACAGCAGGAGCAGGATGCCGATTGCAAGCTGCAGCAGGTTGAGCGGAACACGATCGAGCAGCGGCCTGAGAGCGAGCACGATCAGCACCAACACCGCAAGTCCCGCGAGCGTTCCGAGCCCCGCCGGACGCCAGCCGCGAACCGTACCGACCGCAAGCACTATGGTCAGCGCCTCGACCGCCTCGACAAGGGAGCTGAGAAAAGCGGCGAAGACGGCGGGCGCAGCAACGGTCCAGCTCATGCTCTCAAGCCTGTTGTCGCAACAACCGCCGGATGACTTTGCCGGTGGTGGTCATCGGCATGTGATCGATGAATGCAACTTCGCGCGGATATTCGTGCGCGGAAAGCCGCGTCTTCACGAACGACTGGATCTCGGCGGCGAGCGCGTCGGACGGCGAATGTCCCGCTTTCGGCACGATGAAAGCTTTGACGATTTGGGTGCGCACGGGGTCGGGCTTGCCGACCACCGCAGCAAGCGCGACCGCCGGGTGCTTGATCAAGCAATCCTCGATTTCAGCAGGACCGATGCGATAGCCCGAGGACGTAATGACATCATCGTTGCGGCCGACGAACTGCACATAGCCATCGCGGTCCATGACGCCCTGATCCCCGGTCGTCATCCAGTCGCGGATAAATTTCTCGCGGGTGGCGTCGGGCTTGCCCCAATATTCCAGGAACATCACGGGATCAGGGCGCTTGATCGCGATCTCTCCGGCTTCGCCTGGCGCGCATGGCGTACCGTCGGGATGGATGATCGCGACCGTATGCCCCGGCACGGTTTTCCCAATGCTTCCCGGCTGTGCGATACCAATCCCCCCACATGACCCAAGCACCAGATTGCATTCGGTCTGGCCGTAGAACTCGTTGATGGCGAGGCCGAGGGCGGATTTTCCCCATTCGTAGGTCTCGGCCCCGAGCGCTTCACCGCCGGACCCGACCGAGCGTAGCTGCAAGTCCGCCGGCGGACGGCTCACGGAGCGCATCAGGCGCAGCGCGGTTGGAGGAATAAAGGCATTGCGCACGCCCATCCTCGCCATGAGGTGAAACGCCTCGCCTGGATCGAACTTCTCGTATTTGTGCGCGACCACCGGCACGCCGTAGTGCAGCGCCGGCAGGAGAGCGTCGAGGAGACCTCCGGCCCAGGCCCAGTCAGCGGGGGTCCAGAAGCGGTCCCCGGGCTGCGGAAAAAACTCGTGCGGCAACTCGATGCCGGGAAGATGGCCGAGCAGCACGCGATGTGCATGCAGCGCACCCTTCGGGGGCCCGGTAGTGCCCGATGTATAGATCATCAGTGCCGGATCTTCGGACGTGGTCGCAACCGGCATGAATGCGGCTGAGGCGCGAGCGAGCAAGGCATGAAAATCCTGCGCGCCGTCGGCGGGGCCATCCACCGACAAAACGAGGGCGAGCTCGTTTCGGGCGGGAAGCTTGGCGAGTCCCTGCGCATTGGTGATGAGCGCGCGCACGCCGGCGTCCGTCAGACGATATGAGATCGCTTCGACCCCAAACAGCAAGGCGAGCGGCAATGCGATTGCGCCGAGTTTATAGCTGGCGATGTGACTGATCGCGGCCTCCAGCATCTGCGGAAGGAGAATCGCAATCCGATCGCCGCGCCCGATGCCGTGTTCCGCAAGCACATTCGCGAGCCGATTGGAGCTCTCGCGCAGCATGCCGTAGCTGATCTCGTCGACGGAGCCGTCCCGGCGCACATTGAAAA
>CATPCO010000365.1 GCA_955652925.1 uncultured Xanthobacteraceae bacterium
CCATTCCGCACGTCGCCCGATATGGCGACCGCGGTCCTGCGCGGCGACGTGGATTTTGCGTTCGAGTTCTATGCCGCCATGCACGGGGCGATCGATGACGGCAAGGTCCGCCCGCTTGCGTCGACGGGCCCGCAAAGGACCGCGTATCTGCCCGACATCCCGACCGTCGCCGAGAGCGGCATACCGGACTACGAAGTCACAAGCTGGAACGGAATATCAGTTCCGGCGGCCACTCCAAAGGAAATTGTCGAGATTCTTACCCGGGCAATCAACCAGGTGCTGCCCGCCCCTGATGTGCAGGAGAAGGCAAGCAAGCTCGGCATGGAGATGCGCGGGAGCACACCTGAGGCGATGACACAGCGCATGCACAGCGACATCGCCAAATGGGCGGCCGTGATCGAGAAGGCAGGTATCCCGAAACGCGATTGATGCCTGTGTCCCGCCAAGCCCATTCGCCGCCATTGCTTGCTCATAATAGTACGGTGCCTCAGGCTCACGCCCAGGCAGGATTGACCGCAGATGCTAGCGGCACATGACGGCAATATTCTAGGGTTCTTTAGCCGGAGCGTTCGCCGACGGCTTTTCTAATGTCCCGAATGAATACTGCCACTGCGGCGATCTCCCGTTCGACCAACTCGCGTCCAGGCGGCGGCATGATCCGTCCCTCGGCCGTCGGATAACGATGCGAAGTCGCGGCGGGTGAAAGGGAATCGAGATTTGCAATCCGCACTCGCCATGGATCGCTCCCGGGCAGCATTTCCGCAAGCGATTCGAAGCGATGTTCCCGCCCGGGATTGAGGTCGCGATGCTCGAGCAGAGCCTTGACGGCTTTTTCGGCACTCTGTTGAACGTGGTAGCGGGCGAGGCGCGTTGATATGGCGAGAATTGCCTTTGCCCCAGCAAGATCCTCGTCGGCCATTTCCAAGAGCGCGCCAACGCGTCTAGGGTTGGCCATACAGCACAATGCCTTCGTCGAGCGCGTCCCGAAGCACGCCGCCAGAGTCCAGGTGCGCCTCCCGCCATGCGTCGAGCGTACATGGAACGACGTCGCATCGAAGTCCGTGTCCCGCTATCGGGCGGTAAACCTCGTCGTAATCGAGCAGTCGCTCGCTGAGGATAAGAAGATCGTAATCGCTCTCCGCTCGATTTGTGCCGCGTGCGCGGCTCCCGAAAAGAATGATGGCGCGCGGGTGCAGTCCCTCGACCAGACGCCTTATCGCCTCCGCAAGCCTGGGATCCTGTATCAATTGCTGCTGCATGGGAGTCTATGTATCCGTCCCTGGTTCCGAATCCAATGAAGCCGCAATGGAGGCGAGATCGGACGGTGGGCCCACAAAGCGCCGGCCACAACCCCCAGCCGTGAGCCATCACTGACCTATCGTGGGATGCGCCGCGCCCGGGACACGTTTTTATTTGGAACGCGCTACTTGCGCATGCACAGTCCCACCACGCCGGTCGCGCCGGCACACCGTACCCCATCATCCTGCAAGACCGGCGCGGCGCTGCCACCTTTGCAAATCGCCGACACGAGGGCCTCGCCGCTTTCGCATTTGAAGGTTTCGCCGGTCACATCAAAGCCGCGCAAATTGGCGCCGGGTCCGGGAGGGCCTGGGGGACCAGGCTCGCCGCGAGGCCCGGGAGGGCCGACTTCGCCGCGCATTCCCTGCGGTCCGGCTGGCCCTTGTAATCCCGGGTCGCCCTGAGGTCCTGCCGGTCCAGGGGGACCGGGTGGACCTTGTCCTCCAGCGGGACCGGGCGGGCCCGCGACGCCCTGCGGCCCGGCCGGTCCCGGAGGCCCCGCGGGTCCAGGCGAACGTCCACAGCTCGCCAATATCAGCATCGCAACGAGCAGACTCAAAAATCGCATCGGCGCTTCTCCTCCGCTCCGGATAAACGCGCGGCTCGCGCAGAGCACTGTTGCTCGCGCTCACGGCCGAGTCAAAGGTGAGTAAATAGCGGAACTCTCCGATCATGCGACCGCTCTTACAATCAAGTTGCCGAGCGGATCGGTGCGGCCGATCAAGCCCCGCTCGATCACCGTTGTGGCGTCGGGCTGCTCAAGGATGGCAGGTCCTTCGATCTCGGCTCCGGCGGGCAGGTCGAGCCGCGACCAGATGCGTGTGTCGCGCCAGTCGCCATCGAACCAGACCTGGCGCAACCCGAGCGCAGCGCTGTCGAGCGAAGCACTGGGATCGGGAGCAAAGAGAGACGCATCAAAAGCAGGACGGTGTCCGATCGCCGACACGCGCAGCGACGCAATCGCGATCGGCAGACCACGCAGCAGGCGCCCGAATGAAGCACGATAGGCCGTTTCGAAGGCAGCACGCACGCTGTCCTCAGTCAGCCGAGGGGCGGCGCCCTGCGCTGTCGTGCCCAGCGGCACCGCAATCGTATGGGTCTGCCCGACATAATGCATGTCGAGCTCATGCTGGACATCGATGCGCTCGACCGCAATGCCGGCGGCCGCGATCACGGCGCTTGTTTTCTCGCTGCTCTCGCGCAGCGCTCTTTCGAGCGCTGCCGCGTCAATCCCGTCCAATGCGAGATTGACCGTGTGCACCAGATCGTGCTTCGGGTCGGCAATCACGCAGCCTAGCGCCGAAGTGATGCCCGGAAAGCGCGGCACCACGGCGCATGGCAGTCCGATCTGCCGGATGAGAGCGCCGATATGCAAGGCGCCCCCACCGCCGAACGGCATGGCGATGAAGCGTTTGGGATCGTGGCCGCGTTCAATCGAAATGAGCCGGATGGCGCCGGCCATGCGTGCCTCCGCGACGCGCACGATGGCGTCCGCGGCTTCGGCGATGGGAAGGCCAAGCGGTCTGCCGACATGCGTCGCAAGCGCATGTTTGGCTTTATCGATGTCGAGCGATTTGAGCCCGCCGCCGAGCGGGCGCGACGAATTGATGCGTCCGAGCACGAGTTGGGCATCGGTCAGTGTCGGCCGCGTATTGCCGAGACCGTAACAGGCGGGGCCGGGAATCGAGCCCGCGCTCTCGGGCCCAACCTGCAAGAGCCCGCCGCGATCGACATAAGCCAGTGATCCTCCACCGGCGCCGATGGTCGTGATCTCGACCATTGGCGTGCGGATGACCAGGCCGAAATCGATGGTCGTTTGCGGCGCAACGGCAGACTTGCCGGCGGCGATGACCGAAACGTCGAATGATGTGCCGCCGAGATCGCAGGTGATGACGTTCTCAAATCCCGCCGCCCTGGCGATCGCCGCGGCCGCGATCACGCCTGCCGCCGGTCCGGACAATGCGGTGCGCACCGGAAGCTTGCGGGCGCTTGCGGTCGACATGATCCCGCCGTTCGACTGAACGACGTGGAGTTTGCGCGGGGAGGGCTGCTGCGCCAGCGGTGCCTCGAGCCGGCCGAGATAGGCGCCGATGACAGGCTGCAGGTAGGCGTTGAGCGCGGTGGTCGAGAAGCGCTCGAACTCGCGAATTTCTGCGAGCACCTCGTGCGACGCACTGACATGCTCGTTCGGCCACACCGCGCGCACCGCAGCAAGCGCGCGGCGTTCGTTTTCGGCATTGGCGTAAGCGTTGATGAACAGGATTGCGACGCTCTCGGCGCCGCTTTCCCGCAGCAACTCTGCGGCCGAGCGTATCTCGGCGGGATCGATGGCGGTGCGAATGGTTCCATCGGCGAGGGTCCGCTCGCCGACTTCGAGGCGCATGGCGCGCTCGACAATCGGAACGAAATCGCCCCAAAGCCCCCAGGTGCGGCGGCGGTCACGACGGCGCATTTCAAGCACGTCGCGAAAGCCGCGCGTGGTGATAACGCCGATTATCGGACCGCGGCGCTCCAGCAGCGTGTTGGTGCCCACGGTCGTTCCGTGGACGATCGAACCGCCGGCACCCGCGGTCGCAGGCCCCGCGAGGCTATCAAGCGCCGCGAGGCCATTGAGAAAGCCGCGCGCTTCATCGCCCCGGTGCGACGGCACCTTGCAGGTCTTGAAACCGCGTGTCGCGGCGTCGAGGAGGAACAGGTCCGTGAATGTGCCGCCGACGTCGACGCCGATGATAACGCCGGAAGCCGTCATGCGGGCGAGCGGAGCTTTGACGTCGCTTCGGCATCGGCCGTTCCGTCCTCGCGCAGGACGACCTCATAATCGCGGCGCGCCATCGCGCGGGATACGTAGCCGAGCCGCACGTCCCGCGCGACGCGCTCGGGATCGCGCGCGCAAGGATCGCCGAAGCCGCCGCCCCCCGGAGTCTCCAGGCGCACCTTCTGCCCGCGGCGAATCCGCACGTCCGTCGTCTTGGAAACGAGCGGCGGCGTGGCCTCGCCGCTCTGCGTGTCATAGACGAACCGATTGAGCGCTGCTGCTTTGCCGCCGTTGACGCCAAAGGGCGGATACTTGCCGCGCTCTCCCAGCAGAAACACTTCGGCGCCTCCATCCGCGAGCACTTCGATCTCATAGATCGCTCCCAGCCCGCCGCGATGCAGTCCCGGCCCGCCGGAGTCCGGCCGCAAGGCCCATTGCGTGAACATGACAGGATAGAGTGATTCCAGGATCTCGACCGGCGGGATGATCGCCGTCGAGATCGGGTTGTTGCTGTGATTGAGTCCGTCGCCTTCAGGATTGCCGCCGAGTCCGCCGCCGAAGAAGCAGAACATCACCCATTTGCGCCCATGCGCCCGCCAGCCCGCGAGCGAGAGCGCGTTGATGGTCGCGAATGGGCTGCCGTTTGCGCGCTCCGGCGCCGCCTGCGCAAACGCGCCGAAGATCACGTCGATGACGCGGAGAATCGTTTCAGTGTAACCGCCGACCGGACGCGGCGCCGATACGCCGAGCAACGTCGTTTGCGGAACGATGAATTCGATCGGCGCGAGGCAGCCGGCGTTGGCAGGTACGTCCGTGAATAGGTGCTTGAGCGCGACGTAGCAGCAGGCGATGGTGGTGGCGCGCGCGATGTTGAGCGGCCCTTCGCAGGGCGGCGCCGAGCGTGAGAAATCGAGCCGCATCCTTCCACGCGCAGGTCGAGGGCGATACGCAGCGGAGCATCGTTTACGCCGTCATTATCGAGGAAGTCGTCGAAGCTGTAAGTGCCGTCCGGCAACGCCTCGATGTTGGCCCGCATCAGCGTTTCGGCGCGAGCGCTCAGGGCCGAAAGCGCGCTCCGGATCGTCGCGTCGCCGTACTCATCGAGCAGGTCGTGCAGGCGCCGCTCGCCGAGATCAAGCGCATTGAGCTGTCCGTTAAGGTCGCCCCAGTTCGACTGCGGCACGCGCGAATTCGCCGCCAGGATATCGACGATGTCCTGCTGCAGGACACCGCCACGCATGAGCTTTACCGGCGGGACACGAAAGCCTTCCTGGAAGCTCTCCGTCGCCCTCGCGTTGAAATTGCCGGGGACATTGCCTCCCACATCGAGCCAATGTGCGACCGACGCGAGCCAGGCAAACACCTGGCCGCCGCGCATGAACGGACGAACGAGCCGGAAATCGTTGAGATGGGTACCGCCGTCATAGGGATCGTTGAACAGGTACGTATCGCCCGGCGCGAGATCACGGTCTTGCGCGGATTTGTCGATGACGGCTTTGACTGCAAACGCCATGGCGCCGACGAAGATAGGCAGGCCCGACGTGCCCTGCACCAGGGTTGCGCCAGTGGCGGGATGATAGAGGCCGTGACACGCATCATGGGCTTCCGCGATGATGGGATTGAAAGCCGATCGATAGAGCGTCACGTCCATCTCGTCGGCGATCCCGATGAGGCGTCCGTTGAGAACTGCAAGCGTGACGGGATCGATCATGTCAATGCTTATAAGCCGAGATAAGTGCGACGCAGACTCGGATTGTTGCTCACGTGCGCGGCGCTTCCCTGCAGCACGAAAGAGCCGTTTTCAATGACATAGGCGCGGTGCGCCACCGCAAGGCTCTGCACGACGTTCTGCTCGACCAGGAGGACTGCCGTCCCTTCGTCATTGATGGTCTTGATCAAGGCGAACATCTGGTCGACCAGAACAGGCGAGAGGCCGAGCGAGGGTTCATCCAGAATGAGCAGCCTGGGCTCGGCCATCAGGCCGCGACCGATGGCGAGCATCTGCTGCTCGCCTCCGGAAAGCGTGCCCGCGAGCTGCGAAGCGCGCTCCGCCAAGCGTGGAAAGAGCGCGAAGACCCGGCCGCGATTGGCGGCGCGCCGCATGCGCGCGCGACGGTAGCAGCCGAGATCGAGGTTTTCGCGCACCGTCATGTTAGGAAAGATGCGCCTGCCCTCGGGGACATGGATCAGTCCGCGTGCGACGATAAAACTCGCCTTCGCCCGTTCAATCGGCACACTCGCGAACGAGACCGAACCGCGGGAAGGCCGCAACACGCCTGAGATCGTGCGATTGAGCGTCGATTTGCCCGCGCCATTTCCGCCGAGCACCGCGACGATTTCGGCGTGCTCCACCGTGAGATCGAGCCCGCGCAGCACGTCGAGGCCGCCGTAGCCGGCGTAGAGGCCGCACACGGCAAGGAGAACCTCAGCCATTGCTTTGCGCCGCTGCGGGCATCCGGCCGGCCGCGCCGCGACCGAGATAAGCTTCGATGACGCTCGGGTTGGATGCGACCGCCGCCGGCGCGCCGTTCGTTATGATGCGGCCCTCTGCGAGCACCAGGACTTCGTCTGCAAGGCTCATGACCGCCTGCATCACGTGCTCGATCAAGATGATGGTGGTGCCGCGTCCCCGGATCGCACGAATGAGCGGCAAGACCTCGGTAATTTCGGCCGGATTGAGTCCGGCGAGCACCTCGTCGAGCAGGAGGAGCCGCGGCTCGATCGCAAGCGCACGGGCGAGCTCGAGCCGCTTGAGCGCTGCGAGCGTAAGATCGGCGGCTCGCCGTTCTACGACATCCCCAAGCCCGACGGTTTGAGCGAGCTCGCGCGCCGCCGCGAGCGCATCGGTTCTTGCCGGCCGCGAAAGGTGGCAGCCCACGGCGATATTCTCCGCAACAGTCAAGCTCCCGAATGGCTGAACAATCTGGAAGGTGCGGGCAATTCCGCGCCGCGCCAGCCGGTGGGGCGTCACGCCCGTGATGTCCGTTCCGGCATAAACGATGCGGCCGGCATCCGGCAGCAAAAATCCGGAGATGATGGCGAACAAGGTGGTCTTGCCGGCGCCGTTGGGCCCGATCAATGCGGTGATGCTTCCGCGCTCGACCAGGAACGAAGCATGGTCGAGCGCGAGCAAGCCGCTGAAGCGCTTGCGGATGCCCGTGACCCGCAGCAACGCCTCAGCCATCGGCGCGCTCCATGGCAGGCCCCGCAGGCGCTAAACGCGAGCGCCGCCATCGATCTGATAGAACGCCCGCAATGCCTCGCGGCGCGAGCGCCACCACGACGATCAGCATGCTGCCGTAGACGACGAGATCCAGCCCGGGGGCTTCCCCGATGAAGGATTTTGCAAGCTCGCCGAGGCTCTTGATGAGCAGCGCGCCAATGAGCGGACCAGCAACCGTGCCGGCGCCGCCGATGATTGCGGCGAGCAGAGCCTCGACCGAAATCCAGGGGCCATAGGCGATGGCGGCATCGATAAAGAGATAATACTGCGCATAAAAACAACCAGCCGCGGCGGCAAGCGCCGCAGACAGCGCCATCGCCTGAAGTTTGATCCTGGTGAGGTCGATGCCGAGCGCCTGGGCGGCGGCCTCATTCTCGCGCAGTGCGATGAGCCAGGCTCCAAACCGGCTATTTTCAATCGCCCACACGATTACGAGCGAGAGCGCCACGAGCGCGAGCACGATCCAGTAGAACGGGGCGCGACTCTGGAACTGGAATGCCTCAGCTCGCAGATCGAGCGTAATCAGCGTGCCGACGCCGGCTCCGGTAATCGGCGCCACGCTTGCGATGATGCGCAGCACCTCGGCGAAGGCGAGCGTGACGAGCGCAAAATACGCTCCTTTCAGGCCGGAAGGGAATGTGAGCGCGCCGATGATCGCTCCGAGCAAGGCGCCGGCGGCAATGCCGAGGCAAAAGGCGATCCACGCATTGACGCCGTAGCGCATCTGCAGGATCGCGCTGACATAGGCTCCGGTCCCGAAAAATGCGGAGTGGCCGAACGAATATTGGCCACCGTAGCCTCCGAGCACGTTCCAGCCCTGGCCCACGAGCGCAATCAGCAAAGCAGAGACGAGAAAATTGAGCGCGACATTGGACGATGTCACCAGTGGGATAGCCGCCAGCACGGCCATCGCCACAACGAGCGTGCCTCTCATGCTCGCGCCCCCAACAGCCCGCTGGGACGAAACAACAGGACCAGAATGAATATGAGAAAAATGCCGATCTGCCCCAGCGATTCTCCGAGATAAAGGCCGCAAAGGCTTTCCACGATTCCAATGAACAGGCCGGCGATCAACGCGCCGGGCACGGAGCCCATGCCGCCGAGAACCACGATCGTGAAAGCGATCAGCACGAAAGCATTCCCCGCCTGGGGATTGACGTAGTAGGTCGGGATCAGGAGGCAGGCCGCGATCGCAAGGCACGCCGTGCCGATCCCGAACGTCACCGCGTAGATATGGCTCGGGTCGATGCCGGTGAGCTCGGCACCGAGCCTTTCCCTGGCGACCGCGCGGATCGCTTTGCCGGTATCGGTCCACCGCATCAAAAGCCACAGCGCGACGGCAACGATCATCACGATGAAAAATCCGACCACGCGCGGCCGCGCCAGAAAGGCGCCCCCGAATGCCACCACGTCAAAGGCGTAAGGAAGATTGAGCGTGCGGGTATCCGCGCGAAAGGC
>CATPCO010000366.1 GCA_955652925.1 uncultured Xanthobacteraceae bacterium
ATGCCACGTTGAGCATCGCGGAAAATGAGTTCGTCGGACTGGTCGGTGAGAGCGGCAGCGGCAAGAGCACGCTCGCCAGGTTATTGGTTGGCCTCGAGCAACCATCCGCCGGCCGGATCGTGCTCAACGGCAAGGACGTGACCGCCGGCTCGGCAGCAGCGCGCGCGCTGCGGATTGCGAGCGTTGCGATGGTGTTTCAGGACCCGCAATCTGCGCTTAATCCGCGCCGCCGGGTGGCGAGCATCGTCACGCAAGCGATGGAAGCAGCGAGCCGCCATGCGAGCCGGGAGGAGCGGCTCGAACGTGCCCGCGCGCTGCTCTCCGACATGGGCTTGGGCGCGGACCTTGTCACGCGCTATCCCGCGCAGCTATCCGGAGGGCAGCGCCAGCGCATCAATATTGCGCGCGCGCTGTGCAATGTCCCCAAGCTTCTGATCGCGGACGAGATCGTTTCAGGACTGGACGTATCGATCCAGGCCCAGCTGTTGAACCTGCTGGCACGGCTGCGCGATGAGCTCGGCTTCGCCATGCTGTTCATCTCGCATGATCTCTATGTCGTGCGCCATCTCTGCAGCCGGGTGCTGGTGATGTATCGCGGCGAGATCGTCGAGCAGGGCTCGACCGAGGAGATCTTTGCGCAGGCGCAGCATCCGCACACGCGCGCCCTGCTGGCCGCAGTGCCGGCGGACGCGGCGTCATAGGATCGCGCGCTTGTAGGTTGGGTCGAGCGCTTGCGAGACCCAACACCCTTCCCGCGCTGCTCAATCTTGGGTCTCGCGCAGAGCTCGACCCAACCTACGCCGCTCAACCATTGGTTGTAGAACGACCTGTTTTTACCTGTAACAACAGGTGGCCTACTCGGCCGCGGTGACAGATCGAGTTCTTGTAGGTTGGGTCGAGCGCTCGCGAGACCCAACACCTTTCGCGCTGCTCAATGTTGGGTCTCGTGCAGAACTCGACCCAACCTACGCCGCGGCCGCCGTGTGCGCGGCACCGCGGAACAAGGCGAGCAGCTCGGTTTCGCGCGCCTTGGTCTTTTCGATGTTGCAGGCCTTGATGTGCCCGAAGCCCTTGATCTGCTCCGGCAGGCTCGCGATCTCCACCGCGAGTGCGTGGTTCTCCCGATCGAGCGCCGCCGCGAGCTCGCGCAGAACGCCTTCGTACGCGCTGATGAGCTCGCGCTCGCGGCGCCGTTCAGCGCTGTAACCAAACACGTCAAACGGCGTCGCGCGCAAGCGGCGCAGCCGTGCGATCAGTTTGAGAAGCTTGAGCATCCACGCTCCGTAAGCGCGCTTGCGCGGCAAGCCCGTGACGGGATCGCGCCGCGCGATAAGCGGCGCAGCCAAGTGAAATTCGAGCCGCAGGTCGCCGTCGAATTGCCGATGCAGTTTCTCCAGAAACTCGCCATTTGTATAAAGCCGCGCCACCTCGTATTCATCCTTGTACGCCATGAGCTTGAAGAGATTGCGCGCCACCGCCTCTGCAAGCTCGCTGCGTCCCGGTACGCGGGCTGTTTCCGCCGCAGCGATCTGTTGCACCAGCTCGCGATAGCGGCGGGCATAAGCGGCATCCTGATAGTGCGTGAGGAAGGCCGCCCGGCGCTCCACGAGGCTCGCCATGTCGTGCGCGACCGCTGCCGGCTTGAACTCAAGCGGGCGCGCCAGCGCCTCGACCCGCGCCGGATCGTGGGCGGCAAGGCGCCCCCATGCGAATGCACGAAGGTTGGCCTCGGGCGCGACGCCGTTGAGCTCAATCGCACGCTCAATGGCGGCGAGGCTGACGGGCACGCGACCCTGCTGAAAGGCATAGCCCAGCATGAAGAGGTTTGCTGCCACGGCATCGCCAATGAGCGCGGTTGTGAGCGCGGTGGCATCGATGAACGCGATTGCGTTGCTGCCGGCCGCCGCCCGCAGCGCACGCTGCAGGCTCGCCAGCTCGAAATCCATCTCCTGATCAAGGACGAACTGGGCGGTCGGCGCAACGTGCGTGTTGACGATCGCCGTGGTGCTGCCGGTCTCGATGCGCTCGAGCGAGGGAGGACTGGCGGCGACCACCATGTCGCACCCCAGGACGAGGTTGGCACTTCCGGCGGCAATCCGTACCGCGTGCAGATCGTCGGCCCGCGGCGCGAGGCGGACGTGACTCGTCACCGCGCCGTTCTTCTGCGCCAGCCCCGTGATGTCGAGCACCGTGCACGCCTTGCCTTCCATGTGCGCCGCCATTGCGATGAGCGCGCCGAGCGTGATCACGCCGCTGCCGCCAACGCCGGCAATGAGGATGCCGTACGGGCGATCGAGCGTCTGCGCCGGCGGGAGCGGGAGACTACGAAGCACACTCCCTTCGATGTTTGCAGGATCTTGGAGCTTGCGCGGTGCCGCGCCATGGACGGTGACGAAGCTCGGGCAAAAGCCCTTGAGACAGGAGAAATCCTTGTTGCAGCTCCCCTGGTCGATCCGGCGCTTGCGTCCGAATTCGGTTTCGAGCGGCTGCACTGCGATGCAATTCGACTGCACGGAGCAATCGCCGCAGCCTTCACAGACTGCATCGTTGATGAAGATGCGCGCATCGGGGTCGGGGAGCAGGCCACGTTTGCGGCGCCGGCGCTTTTCGGCCGCGCAGGTCTGATCATAGATCAGGACTGTGAGGCCAGGAGTTTCGCGCAGCGCCCGCTGCACGCCATCGAGCTCGTCGCGGTGGCGCACGTCTGTGCCGGCCGGCAGCCCGGCATATTTTTTGTTGGCCTCCTCGGCAACGATCACCACCCGCCTGGCGCCCTCCGCCATGACCTGATGCGCGATCTGCGCCACCGTGAGCTTGCCCTCGACCGGCTGCCCGCCGGTCATGGCGACCGCGTCGTTATAGAGAATCTTGTAGGTGATATTGACGCCGGCCGCTGCCGCGGCACGCATCGCCATGAGACCGCTGTGGGCGTAGGTGCCGTCGCCGAGATTTTGAAAGACGTGCTTTTCGCGCGTGAAAGGCGCCTGTCCGATCCAATTGGCCCCTTCGCCGCCCATTTGTGTGAGCGTGGCGGTCTCGCGCCCCGGCATGAACAACGCCATGGAATGACAGCCGATGCCGGCCATCGCGCGGCTGCCTTGCGGCACGCGCGTCGATGTGTTGTGCGGGCATCCCGAGCAGAAGAACGGAGTGCGGCGAATGGTGATGGACGGCGTGCTCCGGCGCTCGAAGCTTTCCAGCCGAGCCACGCGTTGCGCGAACGGCTTGATGTCGGCCCCGAGACGTTCGAGCCGTGTCGTGATGGCACGCGCGACCGCAGTGGGGGTCAGCTCGCCGGTGCTCGGCAACAGCGGCACGGCGTTTTCATCGGTCTTGCCGGTCACGCGCGGACGGCGGGCGGCATCGGTGTTGAAGAGAAGCCGCACCAGCTGGTGCTCGATGAAGCCGCGCTTTTCCTCGACGACGAGAATTTCCTCGAGCCCCTGCGCAAATCGGCGCACCTTCGTCGGCTCGAGCGGCCACGCGAGAGCCACCTTGTGGAGTCGAATGCCAAGCGTGGCGGCGTCACGCTCATTCAACCCGAGCTCCACCAGCGCCTGGCGGACATCGAGATAGGCTTTTCCAGTAGAGATGATCCCCAATCGCGCGTGCGGGGCATCGATGACGGTCCGATCGATGTCGTTGATCCGCGCGAACGCATGCACGGCAGCCATTTTGGGGCCGTGCATTCGCTGCTCCTGATCAAGCGCCCAGTCCATGGCACCGGTGGGCCAGCGGATGTGTAGCCCGCCCGGCGGCGGCTCGAGCTCGTCCGGGATCACGATCCGCACGCGCGCAGGATCAACATGGACCGAGGCGGAACTGTCGACGGTTTCGCTCAGCGCCTTGAAGCCAATCCAGCAGCCGCAGTACCGCGAAAGCGCAAAACCGATAAGGCCGAGATCCAGATAGTCCGCAACCGTCGAGGGATTGAGAAGCGGCATCATTGCCGCTTCGAAAATCTGCTCGCTCTGGTGCGCGGTGGTGGAGGATTGAGCGCCATGGTCGTCGCCGGCAATGGCGAGCACGCCGCCATGGCGGGACGTGCCCGCCAGATTTGCGTGCCGGAGCACGTCGACCGAGCGATCGATGCCGGGCCCTTTGCCGTACCAGATGCCAAACACGCCATCGACCGTTGCGCCGGGAAAGAGGCCCACTTGCTGCGTGCCCCACACGGCGGTTGCAGCAAGATCCTCATTGAGGCCCGGCTCGAACCGGATGTCGTGTTGCTCCAGGAGTTTTGCGGCCTGCCAGAGCGCGGTGTCGTAGCCACCGAGCGGCGAGCCGCGATACCCGGAAATGAAGCCCGCCGTCCGCAACCCCGCCGCCCGGTCGCGCTCGCGCTGCATCATGGGAAGGCGGACCAGCGCCTGGATGCCCGAAAGATAAATGCGGCCGGATTGAAGGCTGTACTTGTCCTCCAACGTTACGGGAACGAGCTCCACATCGCGCTCCGAATTGATGCGCCGCTTTCGCGCCCCGCTATTCTAGGTCGGCCGGTTGTCTCGCGCAAAACTGCAGGAACGCTTCGGCGGCCTTGCTCGAATCGGCCCGTCCAATTATCCGTTATTCCCTCAAGTGTGATGAATGGAACCGGAGCGCTCCGGCAATTTGTCCCAAGGGCCGCTCGGCATAGCTCCCGGGCGGCCTTTGGCTATTGGCCTTTGGCCGATGCGCGATGCCGGAGACATCCAAGGATAGCGCGGGGACGTTGCCCGCCAGACTAACGATATTGATCGGAGCCGTCATAGCTCAGATGCCGTTTTTTCGTAGGGTGAGCTATTTTATACAGACGCGGGGAACGGATAAGCCCATATTTCTTCTGGGGCTAACTTAGAATGGCTGCAAGATGTGGCCTTATCTCGAAACGTTGGTCCCTTTATGCACGGTCGCGTTAGCAAGTGCGATCTGTGTTGGCGTCGTGTCATTCATGGCAGGACACTCAAAACCTCAGGCATGAGCTCATGGTATTCATCCCAAACAAATCTACTGCGGACCATTTGTTCGAAAAGGCGGAACAGTATTTTCGGCGCTCCCGAACCGATTCTAATGGGCGAGTCAGGCTTGACGCCCGAGGCAATGTGTTCATGGCAAGAGCAATCGAGCTCGATGTAAAACTTCAGAATCTTGCCAAAGGCACATTCATCCCCGCTTTCCTCGCTCGGGCGTGATGGCTATGGGCAAGTCGTATTTTGACCGCACCGTTTCAGTTGTTGTGAAGAACAGGTTACCGCATCCGGGATCCTGGAAGGGGGAGAGTGTCCGACAAACTCTATTGAGGCCCCCGCCACGTACCTGTCGCTGGGGCTTTCATCTTGCCGGTCTCTTATCGACGTGTTCAATGTGTAAATCGATTGGCTAACGAGCAAAGCCTGGAGTGCGATCGAGCCGTCAGCAGTGATCGGAGCGTTGCTATGCTGTCCGCACATATCACGAGTTTTTTAAACCTCATCATGGCTCAGCTTGAGGAGACAGCTCGCGGGGTAATGAGCATTCATCACTTCCACAATGTGCAATGTGGAATTGAGAACATTTTGTGCTTGCTCGAATATAACAATGATGTTGTTGAAAAGGCGGATCAACTCTCACGCAGAGCCTCCAGCTATATCACACGCCACGATTCGATCTCATCGAAGATCAGTGATGGGGACATCGGCGATGATGCTGATCGCCAGCGCGCGGCCCATGAGGCGCTTGCCGGTTTCCGTTTCGCGGTAGAACACAGTAAGCCGAATTCTAGGGTTGGCAGACTCGGACTGGCGTGACTGTCCTTCATGCGCCCCTCTGGCAGTTCGAGCGAAGGTAGTCCGATGAAACAACAGTCAAATCCGCGCGAAAAGGGATCATGATTCCGTCCGACAGGAAGGTTAGGTTGCCGGCGAACAAGAACATCTCCCGGCACCAACTCGTGACCAGGCCGACCGCGACGCCTAAGAGGGTCCAGATTCAAAGGGGTCACCAGAGGATTGCGGAGGTGAGAGCCCCGGGCCGCAACGAGACAGCCGTCGAACCCGGATGGAACGACTTTCCAACCCTGTTCATAGAGCACTGCGAGAGGAACGTCCGCCAGTCCGACAAAAACTCGGACGTGTTACGTGCAGCCGCCTGAAGTGCATGTTGTGGAAATGTCGGT
Source organism: uncultured Xanthobacteraceae bacterium (assembly GCA_955652925.1). Taxonomy (GTDB): domain Bacteria; phylum Pseudomonadota; class Alphaproteobacteria; order Rhizobiales; family Xanthobacteraceae; genus VAZQ01. The sequence goes on from CATPCO010000366.1 coordinate 6,134, forward strand.
CTAAACTCCAACCTCATGCGACAAAATCAACAAAGGGTGACAGGCGCAATCGAATTCCCGCGCCTCACGCCTTATGAAGGGCCTGATTTGCGCTTTGCCTGGCGGGTTTGCAGGCACTAGGTACGGAGCCGCGTCCAGATATTCGGACCAATTCTCTTGAGCGTACCGGGGGCTCGGCGGTTGGTCGGTTCGCGGCTCCTGAGCGGAGCTCACCGAAGCGAAAGCAAGGAAAGCGGCGAGAACAATAGCCGAATGAAATATCTTAGACATTATCGTTCTCTTTTTTGTTAGATGTTCAAGGATGTATCGGAAAACAAAAACGAGCGAAGTTGCTTATCGGTCGTTTGTCGTTTCTCCCGAGGTACTTAGATATGGGGCTCACTGCTATTTGCAAGGGGACCCGGGGCTTTCATTTTCACTACATGGAACACGCGCTCGATCGCAGGCCGTGGCGTTCCAGAGAACCCGGGTGGCCGCCAGTGAAATGGATCGGGGGTTCGGGGTTAAATTAGAAGAATATGTGCGTGCAAGCGTGGTATAGCTTCTGACATCAGGGGAGAGCGACTGTGGCAAAAGGCGTGGACATCGAAATGGCGCCTCTCGACGAGGATCATGTGCGAGCAAAGATCACCTGGTCCGAGCAGGATGTAGGTGGTGGAAAGCTCGTTGTAGAAG
>CATPCO010000367.1 GCA_955652925.1 uncultured Xanthobacteraceae bacterium
CCCTCACCCGTGAGCGCGTCGGTCGCCCATTTGAAGGTAAAGGGAACCGCGATGGTCGCGAGCTTGGCCGCGAGGAGGAGCAGCATCGAGAGCGCGACCCGAAGCTTGAGGTCGGGCCGGTCGGAAGGCCAGATGTCCGGCCAGAGCGCCCGTACGATGGCGAACAGGGATGCGCGGCCGCCGGCCAAAACCTCGCGCTTGAGCGCCGCCGTCGATCTCGGATGGTAATCGGTCATCAGAGAGGCCCGTCATGACGGGCCGCACCGGCAGACCGTCCAGCACGCCTCATATAGAGATTTTCAGGCCGGCAAGCACCCCGCCGGATGGCAGTCCAACAACGCTGGGAAAAGGTCACCTTGACGGCTTGCCTTGGCGAGGCCACATGGGATCGCCGTCGACGGAATCAGCATGAGCGGAATCAATTCCATTTGCGTCTATTGTGCGTCCGGGCCCGGGAACGTTCCGGCCTTCATGGATGCGGCACAGAGCTTCGGCCGGATTCTGGCCGAGAATGGGATCGGGCTTGTCTATGGCGGAGGATCCGTGGGCCTGATGGGCGCACTTGCCGAAGCCGCGCTCGATCATGGCGGCACGGTGACCGGCGTGATCCCCGACTTCCTTGTGAATCGCGAGCACATGCTCACCCGCGTTCAGCAGCGCATCATCACCCGCGACATGCATGAGCGCAAACGAGTCATGTTCGAGCAGGCCGATGCATTCGTGGCATTGCCCGGCGGAATTGGCACCTTGGAAGAGCTGGTCGAGCAGCTCACCTGGGCGCAGCTTGGCCGGCACAAGAAACCGATCCTCATTCTCAACGTTGCGGGCTTCTGGGACCCGCTATGCGTCCTCCTCGATCACATGAAAAAGCTCGACTTCATCCGGGCCGATCTCTCCATCAATCTGCTCGTTGCCGAACGGGTGACGGAGATCCTTCCGAAACTGCGCGAGGCTGCGCGCGCCGTATCCGAGCGTGAGAAGGAGATGACGCCGATCACCGCCGAGCGTATGTGAGGGTGAAAACCAAGGGTGGGCAAAGGCGCGGTCGAGCTTCTATCCACTATGCAAATCATCTAACGCGCGCCTTTGCTCACCCCACCGGCTGATTCGATTTCATCGCGACCCGCTCTAGCTGGATCGATCAATATCGCCGGGCTGCGTGCAATGCAGCCTCGTCCGCCGGCACGATCATCTTCCCGATCGGCCAAAGCGCGATGCCGGCGAGCTTGAGATGCGCCCAGGCAAATGGAATGCCGATGATCGTGATGGCAAGCAGAAGAGCGATGATGAGATGGCCGAGCGCCAGCCACCATCCCGCCAGCACCAGCCATATGATGTTTCCCACGACGCCGAGCACCCCGGTGCCGATATCTTCCTGACCGTAATAGTCGGCGCGCGAGACCGCTTTCTGACCAAACGGTAGCAGCGTGTAGAAGGCGATGTTGAATGCCGCCTTCGCCCAGGGAATTCCGACAATGGTGATCGCCATGATGACGGCTGCAATAAGCCAAGCCAGCGCCATCTGCAGGCCGCCGCACACAATCCAGGCGATGTTGAGCAAAAGGGAAAGGACGGACATTCGGCGGCTCCTCACACGTGCCCCGTACCAAATGTAAATACCGAAATCGGCGCCTGCCAGCCCGGAACAGAATGATTTCAGCCCTGATCGATCACGCGCCTGACCGCACGAGCTTGAACACGATCGAATCCATCAACGCCTGGAAGGAGGCGTCGATGATGTTCGGGGACACGCCCACGGTGGTCCAGCGCTCGCCCGCCTCGTCTTCGCTCTCGATCAGCACGCGGGTGACCGCCGCAGTGCCGGTATTGAGAATGCGCACGCGGTAATCGATCAGCTTGAGCCCTTCGATGTAACGCTGATATTTGCCGAGATCTTTTCGCAGCGCGAGATCAAGCGCGTTGACCGGCCCATTTCCTTCCGCGGCCGAGATCAAGGTCTCGCCATCGACCTTCACCTTCACGACGGCCAGTGACACCGTCACGCGCCGCCCAACCGCGTTCTCGCGCTGCTCGACGCTGACGTCGAATTTCTCGACATCGAAATAGCCGGGCACCCTGCCCAGAATACGCCGCGCCAGCAGCTCGAACGAAGCGTCTGCCGCCTCGTAAGCATACCCCATGGCCTCGCGTTGCTTCACCTCGTCGAGGAGGCGGTTGACGCGCTCGTCATCTTTTTGAGCGGCGATGCCGATGCGTTCCAGCTCGGCGAGCACGTTCGATTTGCCGGCCTGATCGGAAACCAAAAGCTTGCGGCGGTTGCCAATCGTCTCCGGCGCGACATGCTCGTAGGTCGCCGGCTCCTTCATGATGGCAGACGCGTGGATGCCGGCCTTGGTCGCAAACGCGCTTTCACCGACATAGGGGGCGTGGCGGTTCGGCGCCCGATTGAGCATCTCATCGAGGGCGTGGGAGACATGCCTGAGCTTCTTGAGCTGCAGCTGCGAGACGCCGATGTCGAAACGCTCGGAAAACTCCGACTTGAGCTTGAGCGTCGGGATGATCGAGACGAGATTGGCGTTGCCACAGCGCTCGCCCAGCCCGTTGAGGGTTCCCTGGATCTGGCGCGCCCCCGCGCGCACGGCCGCAAGCGAATTTGCCACCGCCTGCTCGGTATCGTTATGGGCGTGGATGCCGACATGATCGCCCGGGATGACCTTGACCACCTCTGCGACGATCTTCTCCACTTCATGCGGCAGAACACCGCCGTTGGTGTCGCAGAGCACGACCCATCGGGCGCCTTCCTCATAAGCCGTCCTGGCACAGGCGAGCGCGAATTGCGGGTTTGCCTTGTAGCCGTCGAAGAAATGCTCGCAGTCGAGCACCACCTCTCGGCCGTGGCCTTTGGCCGCGCGCACGCTGTCACGGATGGAGGCGAGGTTCTCCTCTGGGCTGGTTTCGAGCGCGACACGGACATGATAATCCCATGACTTCGCGACGAAACAGATTCCATCGGCCTTGGCATCAAGCAGAGCCGCCAATCCCGGATCGTTCGAGGTCGAGCGTCCCGGACGCCGGGTCATGCCGAAGGCCGTCAGCTTCGCGCTGAGTTGACGGTCTTGGGCGAACAGGTCGGTGTCGATCGGATTGGCGCCGGGATAACCGCCCTCGATGTAATCGATGCCGAGATCGTCCAGCATTTTCGCGATCGCAACCTTGTCATTGAGAGTGAAATCAACGCCATTGGTCTGCGCGCCGTCGCGCAACGTGGTGTCGTAGAGATAGAGCCGTTCGCGCATCATGCCTCTTTCAGACGATCTGATAGGCGACGTAGAGCGCAATCGCCAACGCCACGACGATCACGGCATATTTCAGCACGACGTAATAGAGCCAATGCCGCGGGAATGGGGTATCGGGCTTGTCCATTATGATATTCGCCTTTTCGCCTTCCAGGTGGTGGTGCCATCCCTGTGATCTTCGATCTCCACGCCCATTTGTGCGAGTTCCTCACGGATGCTGTCCGCTTGTTTGAAGTCCCTGCTCTTTCGCGCGTGTGACCTGGCGTCGATCAGGTTCTTGACCTTGGATTCGTCGATGAGCGCTCGCAGCGGGTGATGTTGCAAATAACCTTGTTCTGTTTGGGTGAGAATGCCCAGCAGATGTCCTGAAGCCTTTAGCTTCCGCTTGAGCTCGATCTGATTTTGGCCGGAAGCACCGGTGCGGATTTCGCTCGCCAATGCATGGAGCCGGGTGAGCGCATTTGGCGTGTTCAAGTCATCGCCAAGCGATTCCATGACGTCGGGATCAGGCGCAACATCAGGCGAAGCCGTCACGTCGCCGATAAGATGATACCAGTCATCCAGGATCGTCTGGCTCTCTTGCAGCCCCCTCGCCGTCCAGTCGATCGGTTGCCGATAGTGGCTGCGCAGCATGTTGAGACGCAGCACCTCGCCCGGCCATTCCGACAGCAGCTCCCGGATGGTGATGAAATTTCCCAGGCTTTTGGCCATCTTCTCGCCTTCGACCTGCAGAAATCCGTTGTGCAGCCAGTAGTTCGCCATGAGTGGGGTGCGAAAGGCGCAGCGCGTCTGCGCGATCTCGTTCTCATGATGCGGAAAAATCAGATCGATGCCGCCGCCGTGGATATCGAACACCTCACCCAGGTGCTGCCAGCTCATCGCGGAGCATTCGATGTGCCAGCCCGGCCGCCCCGGCGCCGCAATCCCGCAGGGAGACGGCCAAGCCGGCTCCCCCGCTTGCGACGGTTTCCAGAGCACGAAGTCCATGGGATCGTGTTTGTAGGGTGCGACCTCGACGCGCGCGCCTGCGATCATCTCGTCGAGCGAGCGCCCCGACAGCCTGCCATAGTCCGCCATGGAGGCGACCCGAAACAGTACGTGGTCCTGCGCCACGTAGGCGTGACCGGTCGCGACAAGACGCTCGATCAGCGTCTTCATTGGCTCAATATGTTCGGTTGCGCGCGGCTCGATTGTGGGGGTAAGGCAGCCCAGCGCCTCGACGTCGGCATGGAACTGGCGCTCCGTGGCGGCAGTCACAATGCGGATGGCCTCGTTGAGCGGCCGATCGGGGTACTCTTGCGCCGCGCGCGCATTGATCTTGTCATCCACGTCGGTGATGTTGCGCACATAGCTGACGTGATCGGCACCGTACATGTGGCGCAGCAGCCGGAATAGAACGTCGAAGACGATGACCGGCCGCGCGTTGCCGATATGGGCAAAGTCGTAGACGGTCGGGCCGCACACATACATTCGCACGCGCGCAGGATCGAGCGGCGCGAACCGCCGTTTTTGCCGCGTCAAGGTATCGTGCAGCCTGAGTTCCATTGCGGGTCGGCCGGGTTTACCGAGTTTGCAAAGAAATGTGAACGGTGTGGCTTTCCTGCTCTAGGCAAGTGACCCACCGTGCCGTTAACACGCCATTTGTCATGGCGGGAGGCGGGGCCCGGCTGGTTAGGATCGGCTTAAGTTTTGCGCCCGCATGGTCTGCGTTGCGTTGCCATCTCTGGGACAAGAGGGGGGTTGAACAATGCGGCCAGTCTTCGGCGCGCTATGCCTCGCGGCTGCGCTTTTCAGCACGGCTGCGCAAGCCGAGAAACGCACCTTCATTATTGCCAACAATGCGGACGGCTATGGCGTCGACCGCTGCCTTGCGAGCGGTGCGAATTGCGGAATGACGGTGGCGACCGCCTACTGCAAATCGCGCGACTACGCGCGGGCGGCCGCATTTCATAAAGTCGACCGCGACGAGATCACCGGCGCGGTGCCGATCACCAACGGCACGTCAGCGCGAGACGAATTCGTCGCCATCGAGTGCTTGCGTTAGGGCTCCCGTTGCACCGCCATTGATCTTCGGCCAATCTCCGGGCGCGGTCGAAGGGCGGACCGCTCCTCACCGGGCCCGGGTGAATGAGCAAATCCGGTTCATACCGCGATTCGGAAGTGCTTGACGCGGTTGCACCCGATCAACCGGCGCTCCTCAAGCTTGAAGACTTTCTGCCCCACCGGCTCAACGTGCTGTCGAGCCTCGTCTCCCAGGCGCTCACGCGGGTCTACGGCCGCTACGGTATCTCGATACCAGAGTGGAGAGTGCTGGTTACCCTCGGCGAAAATGGCGTGATGACGGGCAAGGCCATCGGCGCGCATACCCATATGCACAAGACGAAGGTATCGCGGGCAGTGGCTCAACTGGAAGAGCGCAAGTTTGTCACGCGCCGGTCGAACCGGGCAGACCTGCGAGAATTCTTCCTCGCGCTAACCCCGGCGGGGCGGTCGATCTACGAAGAGCTTGCCCCGAGTGCGCTCCAGTTCATGGATCGGCTGTTCGAAGTCGTGCCTGCGGCTGACCGCCCCGCTTTCGATCGTGCCATGAAGGAACTGACCCGGCGCTCGGCAGAGCTCGTCGGACAGGATCGATCCGGCAAGACGTAGGCCACCCGCTGCGCAGTCTCAGGGAGGAATTTGTGACGCTCTATAGCTTTTTCCGCTCGTCCGCGGCCTACCGGGTTCGCATTGCGCTTAACTTGAAGGGCCTCGCTGCCGACATGGTATCGATTCACCTTCAGAAAGAGGGTGGTCTGAACAGGAAACCCGAGTTTCGCGCGATCAATCCGCAGATGCGGGTGCCGGCCTTGCGGCTCGATTCGGGCGAAGTACTCATTCAGTCGCTCGCCATCATTGAATATCTGGACGAGGTCCATCCGCAGCCGCCGCTGTTGCCGAGCGAGCCCGTGGAGCGCGCGAAAGTGCGCGCGGTTGCGCAACTCATTGCCTGCGACATACACCCCCTCAACAACGTAGCGCCGCTGCGCTACCTCAAGAATGTGCTCGGTCAGGACCAGTCGAAAATCGATGCCTGGTACCATCACTGGATTGTGGAGGGCTTCGAGGCGCTCGAGCCGCTGATGGGAAAGGGGCCTTATGCCTTCGGCAGCGAGATCACGCTTGCCGACGTCTGCCTGGTGCCGCAGGTCTACAACGCCCGCCGTTTCAAGGTCCCACTCGACCGTTTTCGCAGGATTGTGGCCGTCGATGCCGCCTGCCGGGAGCTGCCGGCGTTCGAGAATGCGCGCCCCGAGAACCAGCCGGACGCGGAGTAATTTCACACTTTGGTCACCATCTCGGCGCTTGCTGCTGCGCACAGTTGCGGGGGATTTCATGCTTGGAGCAGCGGTCGCGAGCGGCTTGCGCGCAGCGGGCCTTGCTTTGCCCGCGGCCATCCTGATCGCGGCGCCCGCGGTGGCACAATTCGGCGCACCACCCGCACCTCCTCCTTCGGCTGTGCCCGCACCGGCAGGGCGTAATCCGGTCTGCCTGCGGCTCGAGGCGCAGCTTGCTTCCGTTGATCGGGGAACAGTCGATCCGGCGCGCGCCGGAGAGATCAAGCGTTACGAGGACGCAGCCGCAAAGCAGCAAGCCGACCTCGATCGCCTTACCCAGCAATCCCAGAAGTTCGGCTGCCAGGGCGGCGGCTTCTTTGCCATCTTCAGCGGCCAGTCACCCCAATGCGGCCCTCTGAACAACCAAATCCAGCAGGTACGCGCCAACATCGACCGCTATCTCGCGGAGATCCAGCGTCTGCAGGGCAACAGCGGCGAGCGCGAGGGCCAGCGCCGCGGGATCCTCACGGCGCTTGGCCAAAACGACTGCGGGCCGCAATACCGCCAGTACGTCAACGCCGGCCCCGGCGGTTTCTTCGAAAGCCTGTTCGGCGCCATCAGTCCTGTACCGCCCTCCTCCGGCGATATGCCGCTCGCAGGCACTTTCCGCACGCTGTGTGTGCGAACCTGCGACGGTTACTATTTCCCGATCTCGTACTCCACCGTGCCCGGAAAGTTCGCCGAGGATGAAGCGCTTTGCCGGCGGCTGTGCCCCGCCACGGAGGTCATGCTGTTTAGTCACCGCAATCCGGGCGAGGATGTCTCCCGCGCGGTATCAGCAAGCGGCAAGCTTTATACCGACCTGCCTACGGCATTTAGCTATCGCAAGCAGTTCAACGCTTCCTGCAGCTGCCGGGCACCCGGCCAGTCCTGGGCGGACGCGCTTCGGCAAGCTGACGATCAAACGACGATCGAGCGCGGCGATATCCTGGTGACTCAGGAGCGATCCAGGCAGCTTTCGCAACCGCGCGTCGACGCGCAGGGCAAGCCGATCGCGCTTGAGCCCAACCCGGCGCGGCAAACGCCGGCGGCAAAGACGCCAGCTCCTGGTGCCAATTCGGCGAAGAGCAATGCCAGCGCTCCCGCGGCTGACACCAGCAAGGATGCGGCTCCCGCGGCCGAGGAGACACCGGAACAGGATCTGAGCAAACGAAAGGTCCGCTCCGTCGGCCCCGCATTTTATCCCGCGCGGTGATGATCGAAGCGTAGGTTGGGTCGAGCACTTACGAGACCCAACTGAATGCTTGAGGTTGGGTCGAGCGCTTGCGCTCGACCTATCCTACTTGTCCTACTTGGCGACGGTGAGCGAATAGCGGGCATCGGCGGCGAGGCATTCCGCTTCCGGCAAGCCTAGCTCCTTGCGCACCATGTTGGTCCCGAGCACCATCGCGACCATCTTGTAGGTCGCGTGCCTGCGGCCCATGCCTTCGCGGCCCATGCCGCAATCCGATGAAATGATCAGCCGTTCCGCCGGGATGTGCGTGAGCGCTTCGCGAATGAGCGCGGCGATCTGATCCGGCCGCTCGACCTGCAACGTGTGATGATCGATCACGCCAATGACGATCTTCTTGTCCTTGACCACTTCGCCAATGGCCTTGAGATCTCCTGCGCCGGACGAGCAAGTCTCAAAGGTCAAAGCATCCGCATCGACCCGGTTGAGCGCTTGCAAAGTCGGCTGATAACTCTGCACGTCCCGGAACATGCGCTGCTGAGACGGATTTCCCCAGCAGGTGTGACACCACACTTCGGTCTTGGAGCGCAGCCCTTTGACCGTGTTGTTGAACACTTTCACCAGATCGTCACTGTCGAGCTTTCCGAACGCCTTGCCGCGCGCGGGCACCATATGGATCTGCGGCTCCTCCATCTGGATCACCGGGCAGCCCGCGTCGGCGAGATCGTGCAGCTCCTCATTGAGCGCTTCGCTCAGCGCAAACGTGCGCTCGACTGGGTCCTTGTAGTAATCGTCCGCGACCGCCGCCGCGAGCAATTCCGGCAGAATCGTTCCGAATTTGACGGGGCGTTTGGTCGTGCGCTGCGCGACCTTCCACATCGCGGCGTATTGCAGCCGGCCGCGGCCGACCGGCCCCACGATCTTCGGAAAGACACGCGCTTCGAGCGAGTCGTGCAGGATATGGCCGCGCGGAAAGGCAACGGCGCCGATCTTATAGGCGGTCGGCTGCGGCGTGCTCGCAAAACCATCCATGTGGGTCAGCGCGTAACTCTGCCAACTCATGCCGGCGACCTGCTCGTCGTAATGGGCATCCCCGTCGGTGCAGATATCGAGCCCGGCCGTTTCCTGCGCGCGAAGAAAGCAGGACACTGCGTCCTCGTATTGCTCGCGATAGCGCGAATGCAGCATGGCCTGGAGAAAGCTCTGCGATCCCAGCACCGCGTCATACCAGGACGGTCTCGGCAGCGATCCGATGATGGAAGTCGGCAGTGTGACGCCTGCTGATGCTTTGTACATTCGTCCTCTCTAAAAATCGTAGGCCTCGGTTTTTGCTGGCGCAGCCTTGAGGATCGACTGGTCCGGTTGCGCCAGCGGCGCGCCGGAATCGCGGAAGCGATTGACGATCGGATAGCGGCGATCGCGCCCGAAATTCTTCAACGTCACCTTGACGCCGGGCGCGGCTTGGCGCCGCTTGTATTCGGCCAGATTGAGCATGCGGTCGACCTTCGTCACGGTCTCGGGATCGAAACCCTCCGCAACGATCTGCGCAATCGGCTGCTCGCGCTCCACCAGCCGCTCGAGAATGCGGTCGAGCACGTCATAGGGCGGCAAGCTGTCCTGGTCGGTCTGGTTCTCCCGCAGCTCCGCCGTCGGCGCCCGCGTGAGGATATTGGCCGCGATGACCTCCCCGGCCGGCCCGAGCGCGTCATCCGGCTTCCACTCGTTGCGCAGCCGCGCGAGGCGGTACACTTCTGTCTTGTAAAGGTCCTTGATGGGATTGAAGCCGCCGTTCATGTCGCCGTAGAGCGTGGCGTAACCGACCGACATTTCCGATTTATTGCCGGTGGTTACAACCATCAGACCAAATTTGTTGGAGATCGCCATGAGAATCGTGCCGCGGGTACGCGACTGCAGATTCTCTTCCGTGACGTCGCGCGGCTGACCTCTGAACACGTCCGCCAGCGCCTGTTCGAGGCCGAGCACTGCGCTTTCGATCGGTACCACCTCGTATTGCACAGCAAGCGCCTTGGCGACGCGGGCGGCATCGTCCAGGGATTGCTGCGCGGTGAAGCGGTAGGGAAGCATCACACAACGCACGCGCTCGGACCCAAGCGCATCGACCGACAGCGTCGCCGCCAGCGCGGAGTCGATGCCGCCCGACAGCCCGAGTACGACGCCTTTGAAGCCGTTCTTGTTGACGTAATCCCTCAGCCCCAGCATGCAGGCGCGATAATCCGGCTTGTCGCCCTCCTCGACAATCTCGATCGCGCCGCCGGCGCACCGCCACGCATTGCCGCTGCGGCGCCAATGCAGCGTCTTGACCTCTTCCCGGAAAGCGGGAAACTGAAACGCGAGCGAGCGATCCGCATGCAGACCGAATGAGGCGCCATCGAACACCAGCTCGTCCTGGCCGCCGACCTGATTGACATAGATGAGCGGCAAATCGCTTTCCGTTACGCGCGCGACCGCAATGTTGAGCCTCACGTCATCCTTGTTGCGCGAGTAGGGCGAGCCGTTAGGTACGATCATCAGCTCGGTCCCGGTCTCCGCCAGGCATTCGACAACATCCTCGTAATCGCCCCACTCGGTCCAGATGTCCTCGCAGACCGGCAGGCCGATGCGCACGCCGCGGAAGCTCACCGGGCCGGGCAGAGGCCCCGGAGCGAACACGCGGCGCTCATCAAACACGCCATAGTTCGGCAAATTGACCTTCAGGCGCACGGCGGCGATGGCGCCGCGGTCCAAAAGACAATAGGCGTTGTAGAGTTTGCCCCCGTCGCGCCAGGGTGTACCGATCAGAACGGCGGGCCCGCCGTCCACCGTCTCGCGCGCAAGCTTCTCGACCATTGACCGGCACGCCGCCTGAAAGGCCGGTTTGAGCACGAGGTCCTCGGGCGGATAACCGGAGAGGAACAGCTCCGGCAGCGCCAGCAGGTCGGCTCCCGTGCTTGCCGCTTGCGCGCGCGCGCGCCGCGCTTTCTCGGCGTTGCCCGCTATATCCCCCACGGTCGGATTGAGCTGCGCAACCGCAATCGCCAGGCTGTCCGATGGCCGCTCGTCCATGCGCCTAGGTCTAGCAATAACGCGGCAGGGTGGGCAAACGCGCCTCGCATGGACGTATTTGTTGCAGCGTGCCTGGGCGCGTGTTTGGCAACGCGTGTTTATTGCGTCCGCGCCCGCCGCGTGGGCTACAACAGGCCGAAAAACTCCGCGAGCGCCAGTACCCAGACGATTCCCGCCAGCAGCAGGGACAAACCGACCGCCGCCGACCCCATATCCTTGACCCGGCCGATCTCGCTATCGCTCTCGCGCGACACTCTATCCGCGAGTTTTTCGACGGCCGTATTCAACAGCTCAACCACCAAAGTCAGGAGCATCACGCCGATCAGGGCTACTCTCTTCCAGTTCTCCTGCGCGATCAGAAATGCGAGCGGCACTGCGATGACAAGCGCAACGAGCTCCTCGCGAAAGGTTATTTCGCTGCGCCATGCCGCGCAGATGCCACGCCAGGAATGGAGGGTGGCGCGAATCCAGTGATCCATGGCCGCGCGCTAGTGCACGTCAATCACGTAATAGGGCCCGAATTTCAGGCTCAGCTGCACGAACATTCCGAAATTGTTGACCTTCCATTCGACCGGCTGCGGCAGGGCGGCGACCCCGTTGATGTGGCCCTCGAAATGCGTGAGCCCATGGGTCTGCATGTACCAGTAGCGGCCGCCAAAGCCGACACTGAGCGCTTGCGTCACCCGATATTGCATGAAGCCCTCGAACTGATAGCCCCAGCCGCGGCCGTCCTCCGGCACCGGGCCGTTGAAATCACCGGGCTGATTGCTGATGCGCAGCCAGTGAGCGTCTGAGCCATAAAGCCCGACATAGGGAAGCCAGGCACCTTCGGCGCTGAACTTGAACCGGCCGATCTCCCACGCGCCATCGATACCGATGCGCGTGGAGTACCAGTTGTTGTCCTGTGTGATCACCTTGAGCCGGTTGTTGATGGGTGTTGGTCCGCACACGAACGGGTTGAACGCCTCCTGCGTGCAGCCATAGGCGCTCACGGTTTCGTTCATGTAGTGAAATCCGGCGAACAGGCCGACGCGAAAGTCGGGGCCGAAAAGTGCGTTGAAACCTGCATCCTCGCTCGCATAGATAGGAGAGCCCGTTCTCCTGCACGCTGAACGTTGCGGAATACGGCGTAATCGCTGGCGGAAAGTCCTCGTCTGTGAGAAAGCCTTTGCGCAAGGCCCCCCCGCCCGCGTAGCCCTTGACGAACCAGCGCCTGTCGATATCGAAGCGCGTGTAGGCTTCGGCGGCGAAGATGGAAAGATTGTCGTAGGTCAGACGCGACACCATGAATGTTCCGGATGGATCGTAGAGATTCTTGGCCGTGCTCGAACGACCGTACCAGAACCGAAGCCCGACATCGCCGGTATAGGTCGATGGGGTCTTGTCGAACGGGCGCCAGGCCCACTCGCCTGCCCCCGCCGGCATGTTGGCCGTGAAGCTTGCGGCCAGCGCGAGCCCCGCGATCAGCCAGCATCGCGCTCGCGATCGTATTGCGCTTGACGTGCTTGATCTTGTTCTTGGCACGTGACGTCCCCCGGTTTGCGGGGAGCAGTCTTTGCCCGGAAGATTTTCCCAATCCTTACAGTTTGAGTGATCGGCTTAGCCGACGATTTCTATTGTTAATGAGCAAATACGGTCTAGCATTAATGCGCCTATAAATTGTGAATGCATTTACCTTCACGAACAATGAACCGTGTAGGTTGGGTCGAGCTCTTGCGAGACTGCTGATCGTCGGGTGATCAGTTGAGCTGGAGCTCGGCCTGCGGCGGCAAATAATCCGAACGGTAGATTGACTGGATCGCGAGCGCTGGAAGCTTGAACGTTTCAGCGATCATGTTGATCGTGTGCGCCATTCGCGCGGGATCGACGGCGCCCAGCCCGTCGCGCCATACCCGCTCGGTGAGGATCGCGTTTTTGATGACGAGGTCGAGGCGGGCGCGCTCCACCTTCTCCTCGATCAACGGCTCGCGTTTCTTGAGCGCCGCGATGGCGGCATCGGGATTGGCAATGGCGGCCTTCCAGGCTTCGGCGGCGCCCTTGACCACCTTTTGGACCGCGTCGGGATTGCGGTCGGCGAACTGCGGCGTCGTCAGCAGGCAGTGACCGTAGAGAGCCACGCCGAAATCCGAGTAGCGCATCACGCTGAGATCGTCCTCGGTGATGCCGAGATGCTCGAGCCCGGCAACATCGGTGATCAGCGCCGTTGTCGCGTCGGTCTGGCCCTGGACGAGGAGTATCTCGCGCAGCTGCGGAGTCACGTCGAGCCAGTGCACCGAGGACGGATCAAGCCCGTTGGCGCGCGCAAACAGCGGGAACATGACCCGGCTGGAGGCGCCAGTCGGCGAGGCGATCCGCTTGCCTGCAAGATCGGACGGTTTGGTGATGCTCGCCTTCCGCAGCGAGAGGACCACCATGGGCGCAACATCATAGATCTGGAAAACGCTTACCGCCTTGGCCTCGTTCTGGCGGCCATTGAACTGGATCAGCGCGCCGATATCGGCAAATGCCATGTCATAGGCGCCGCTTGCGACCTTGGTGATCGCGTCCGCCGATCCATAGCCGCGATCGACCTGCACGTTCACGCCTTCGCGGGCAAAATAGCCGCCCTCGGCTGCCAGTACGAATGGCGACTGCTGGCCCTGGATGCTGAAATCGAGCGTAAGCTTCACGGTCGGGGTCTGAGCCGCGGCGGCAACGGCGCTCGCCCCGAGAACGAGGCCCGCGATGACGCCCATAAGCCGTGATTGATGCATTGCTGTTCTCCTTGTTCGCGCCTGCGGCCCGGCCAGCCGGCTCACCGGCTGGCAAGTTCACGCACAATATCAAGCGCAGGCAGGCGTTCTTCCGCGCTCCCTGACACCTCCTCGAAGAACACACCCACAGGCATGGCTGCTCCTTCCCTATTCCCGGAATGCTTCCTCGCGACCGCGACGGATGTTGGGAAGAGTTACCGCAACTAACAGCGCGGCTGCGAGCAAGAGAAAGCCCGCGCTGATTGGCCGGCGCAGGAAGATCGACCAATCTCCACTCGAAAGCACCATGGCACGCCGGAAGTTTTCCTCCAGCATGGGACCAAGCACGAGCCCGAGCAGCAGCGGCGCAGGCTCGCAATCGAGCTTGCGAAAGGCATAGCCGATCACCCCGAAGGCGGTCATCACCAGCACATCGCCCGTGCTCGAGCTCAGCGTGTAGGTGCCGATGCAGCACAGGACGAGAATGCTCGGGAACAAATATCCATAAGGCACCTGCAAAAGCTTCACCCAGATGCCGATCAGCGGCAGATTGAGCACAACGAGCATCAGGTTGCCGATCCACATGCTCGCGATGAGGCCCCAGAACAGCTCAGGCTGCTTGCTGATGATCTCGGGTCCCGGGGTGATGCCGTGGATCATCATGGCACCGATCATCAGCGCCATGAGCGCGTTGGGCGGTATGCCGAGGCTGAGCATGGGAATGAAGCACGCCTGCGCGGCGGCGTTGTTCGCCGATTCCGGCGCGGCGACGCCCTCGATGGCACCGCGCCCAAAGCGCTCCGGCGATTTTGAAACTTTCTTTTCGAGGCTATAGGCCGAGAAGGCTGCGATCGTCGGGCCACCCCCCGGGAGAATCCCGAACACCGTCCCGACCGCCGTTCCGCGCACCATCGCGGGGAATGATTGCTTGAGATCGGCGAGCGTCGGCCATGATCCGCTCACCGGCTTTGCCTGCATCTCGCCGGCGCTTGCGCTTTCCAGATTGACCATGATCTCCGCCAACCCGAACAGGCCCATGGACAAAGGCACAAAGCCGATGCCGTCGAACAACACGTCAACGCCCATGGTCATGCGGTACTCGCCCGTCGATACGTCGGTTCCGACCAGGCCGAGAGCAACACCGAGCACGATCATCCCCACGGCCTTGAGCACGGAGCCGTGCGCGAGCACGACCGCGGAGACGAGGCCAAGCAGCATGACCGAGACGTAATCAGCTGACTGAAACAGGAGCGCGACTTTGGCGAGCGCTGGTCCCGCGACCGCGATCAGGAGGGTGACCACCGATCCCGCAAACAGCGAGCCGATTGCCGCAATCGCGAGCGCGGGGCCGGCGCGGCCGCGCTGCGCCATGGCGTAGCCGTCAAGGACCGTCACCACCGAGGAGGTTTCTCCCGGAATTTTGACCAGGATCGCGGTGGTCGAGCCGCCATATTGAGCGCCGTAGAACACGCCGGAGAGCATGATCAGCGCTCCCACCGGCGAGAGCCAGAACGTCACCGGCAGGATCAGCGCCATGGTGGTGAGCGGCCCGATCCCCGGCAGAACGCCGATTGCAGTGCCGATCACGCAGCCGAAGAAGCACAAAACGACATTCTGCCACGTGAGCGCGACGCCAAAGCCCATGATAATGTTGGACAGAATATCACTCATGTCACAATCCGGCGGGCCACAGCGCAATCGCAATTCTCAAGCCCACGACGAAAATCCCGACATTGATGACGATCAGCAACGTGCACAGCAGCAGCAAGGGAATGGCGCGCACATTGCCGTCGGCAAGTCGCGCAAGCACGGTCGTGAGCGCGAGCGTCAGCACAAGCCCAAGCGGATGAAGCAGAAGCGCAAACGCAAGACACGACAATGTCACGAAGACGAACGGGCGCCATTTGCCGCGCTCGAGACGCTCGCCTGCTCGCATGAGCGATAGCATCGCCAGCACAGCCCCGATCGCAATCAGCAGCGCGCAGACCAAGCGCGGGAAATATCCCGCTCCCATGCTCCCCGTTGTGCCGGATTCCAGATCGCGCCCGAGCCACAGGCCGAGGAGCCCGAAGGCCATGTAAAGAGTGCCGGCAAGAAAGTCCTTGCTGGCGAGCACGACGTTCATGGCACCGCGTCACCCGCGGGCTTGACCCATGCGCGCTAACTTAAGCCCCGCCACAAATCTCTCCGTCGTCATGCCCCGCTTCAAGCGGGGCACCCAGTAATCCCTGAATAGCGGATTGAGGCAAAGCCGTGCCAAATGCGACGTTCCGTGCTTACTGGATCGTCCGCATGCGCGGACGATGACGACCGAGAGGCTGATGATGCGTCTTAAGCTAGCGCGCATTGGGCTTGACCACGCAAGTTTTATTTCTGTCGCGCTTTCACGAGACCGGCATCAAGCAGGATGGGATAGAGCTCGGCATCGTCGGCTTGCCAGCGCTCATAGGTCGCCTTCGCGTCGGCGGGGGCAACGACAAAGCCGGCCTGCTTGGCCTTGTTCTGAAACTCCGGATCTTTCAGAGCTGCGATCACATTCGTTTCCAGGAAGCGCAGGCGATCTTCCGGTATGCCTTTCGGCCCCGCAATGCAGCGCCAGGCGCCCACCACCACGTCGAAGCCCTGCTCGCGGAAGGTCGGGATGTCTGGCGCCAGGAAATGGCGCTCGGTCGCGGAGACGCCGAGGATTCTCAGCTTACCCGCCTTGTGTTGTTCAACGGTGTCGGGCACCGGCACGGTTGCCGAATCCACCTCGCCCGCCATCAATCCGATGACCGTCGGGCTAAACCCCGCATAGGATACCAGCGTGAGCTTGACGCCGAGCTTTTTCTCATAGAGCGCAGCCGCGATATACGATGACCCGCCGGGCTGATCGTTGCCGTTCTTGATCTTGCCGGGATTGGCACGCGCGCGCTCGACATATTCCTTGAGCGAGCCGATGCCGCTGGCAATGCTGACTTCGAGCGCGTTCGGATCTTCACCGAAGAAGGCGATCGGCTGGAGCTCGTCGAACGTATTGGCCTGAGCGTTCAGATACGGCAACGCGATGCCGCCTGAGCTGAACATGCCGATTGTGTAGCCGTCCGGCCTTGCATTGGCGATCTCGCGGTGGCCGATTGCTCCGCCCGCGCCGGGCTTGTTGAGCACGACCACGGGAACCTTGATCTGTTTGCTCAGCGCGTCGGCAAGCAGCCGCATGCTGATGTCGCTGCCTCCCCCGGGCGGCCAGGCGACGACCAGGGTGATCGGTTGCGACGGAAATGTCTGTGCCTGCGCGCTTCCGAGCGCGGCGGCGATCCCGAGCGCGAAGCCCGCAATGATCGATGCAATGCTCGCCCTCTTCATATGATGCTACTCCACCACGAGCTTGACCTGATCGCCGGGATTGACGCGCTCGTTGGGGCCAAGACCGTTGAGCGCGCGAAAGCGCTCGACGTTGCGGTCGGGCGTGCCCATGCGGCTCGCGAGCCGCTCAACGGTATCGCCCGGCTCGACGCTGACCACCTTGATGTGGAGCGGCTTTGCGGCCTGGCTCTCCGCCAGCGTCATGCGCCGGAACGTGCCGACCGCTTCGCGGAAGGACCGATCGATATCCGCGCTCATGCGCTTGGTTGCGAAGATAAAGCGATAGACATCGCTCCCGAACCGCACGGCGTAGAGCCGGAATACCCACTGATCGCCTTTGGCGGTCGCGGTTGCCGCCGGCAGGCCGTTGATGGTGGTCTCCTCGACGCTCTTGGGATCGATATTCTCGATCCAGCCGGAATTGAGATAGTCGGGCAGCGTCTGCTCCGCCGGCACGCGCACCACGTCCATGCGCAAGGCCTGTCCGCCGCCTTCTCTTACCCCGAGCACCGCCTGGGCGGTGTTGTCGAGCGTGAACTCTTCCGGCGCGACAAAAGTGAAGCCCAGCCTGGGGTGCAGGAAGCGGCGTCCGCGCACAAAACCCTCGCTGGGGTCTTCGCCGTAGATCATGCCGTCAATGCCGCTGAGATAGCTCGGCTTGTCGCGCTCACCCTGAGCTTGCGCGACCGTGCGCGCATTCGCCTGCGCGTTCTTGATGCGCTCGGGCGTGGACGGATGCGAGGACAAGAAATCCGGCGCCCGCGGATCGATGTGAGTTTGGCCGGCGTTCGATTTGAGCTCGGCGTTGCGTCCCATGGACGTAAGAAAGCGCACCGCGCCATAGGGATCGTAGCCGGCACGAGCCGCAATCCCGATGCCGATGCCGTCAGCTTCCAGCTCCTGCGCGCGCGAGAAGGTCGCGAGCTTGATCTTGGACTTGGCAAGCGCGAGCGCGCTGGTTTCCGGGTCGCTGCCGAGATCGGTGAAGACGCGGGTCACCAGCGCCACCTGGCGCGCCTCGTCCTCGCGCATCTCGGCGTGGCGCGCGATCACATGCGACATCTCGTGGGAGAGCACCGAGGCAAGCTCGGACGTGTCGTTGGCCAGTGCGATCAATCCGCGGGTCACGTAGAGGTTTCCGCTCGGAAGCGCGAACGCGTTGACGGAAGCGGAATTGAGAATGGTCACGCGGTATTGCAGATCGGGCCGTTCCGAGGCGGCGATCAGCTTTGCCACGAGATCATTGAGGAGCGCCTCGGCCTTGGGGTCCTCGTAGGCGCCGTTGTAGGCGGCGAGAATGCGTTGATGCTCGCGGGAAGTGGGCGTCACGGCCGGCGCGGCCTGTTGCACCAATTGCGGCGCCTGCGGCAACGATCCCGGCGGGACACCCCCGGTCAACAGCGACGAGCTGCACCCGGCAAGCATGAGGCCAAGCGCAGCGAGCGGGATTATACGCTTCGTCGTTTGAGGCAGATATCTCGTCATACGACGGATCATCCCTCCCCTGAAAGTGGAGGGCGCGCCACCCTCCCCCGCAAGCGCAGGGCAATCGCATATGACGAGCGTCCCGAAACCCCGGACCGGAAGTACGTCGCGGTCGCAAAGCTTGTAGGGGCGGGTTTTAAACCCGCCCTTGTGCCACAGGCTCGCTGCGAGAGAATTGTCGTCATCAGCTGCTGAATCGAAGTTCGTACGGCTAAGCTCAAATCAACCTCACACACCGTGAATGCCCAACGAGGGCGGGTTTTAAACCCGCCCCTACAAGAGCCACCAGCGTAGTGCCGCTTTGCGGCCTCGGTTTGGGGTAGGGCTTGCCCATATGCGATTGCCCCGCCCGCAAGCGGGGGAGGGATTACGGGGCCAGCCCGTCGGGCGGCACAATGGTCCGTCAGCGTCATTGCTTCAGCGTTCGGCGATTTCGATCTGCTCCGGCCGCAGCGCCTCGATCCGCGGCCCGTTGCGCTCCTCGATCCACCCGCGCACGCGGACGCGGCGGTTCTCGAGCCTTTTCGGATCAAGCCCCGCAGCCGCGAAATTGCGCTCGTTTCGTTTCGAGATCGTCACTGTAAGTGCCTCTGACCAGCGGCGCCCGAAATTCATGTAGATCGTGCCTCCGCTCTCGCGGACGGACAGAACCTTACCTTCTACGACTGTGAAATGGCCCCGTTCCGCCAGGAGATCGGTGAATCTCTCGGCGCCGACAATGGCATAATACGGTTCGGCCCATAGGCCAAGCTTGCTTTCGCGGGCGGGACGCTCGCCCGCCAAGAGGTCGACTGCGCACTCGCCCGCCTCACTTGAAACCCGGGCAAAGCCCTTCGCCAGCAATTCGTGGGCAGCCGATCTCTGGATCCCCTGATGGGTGTAGTAGGCGTGCGCCAAAATGCGGCTGTAGCGATCGGATACGCGCCCCGCCGCCCGCAGCTCAACCACCTCTCCGGCAACCATGCTTGCGAGCGCTTCGCGCGCGGCATTGCCGGCCTCGGCGCGCGGGCCGGTTTCACCCGCAACCGGCGGCAACGGAACCTCGATTCCGGGCAGCCGCACTTCGCGGCCATCGTCGAGCAGGAAACTGCGGCCATCGACGATGGCACTGATCTTCCCGGCCCCGACCGCTTCCAACCGGCAGGAATTGCCAGGCAGCGCACGCCGTTGCCCATACCCGTTCGAGGCCGGCGCAAGGGCAATCAGGACCGCGACACCAACCAGCAGTCCGACCCGGCTTAAGCGCGCTCGCATCGCAAGACGAAACCGCCGGAATAGGGCACCACTGGGGCATGCGTTCCATCGAACGCATCCGAGACCTACAGCTCCTCCACCGCCTTTTTCACCAGCGCCAGGAGCGCATGTGGAGCATAAGGTTTCGGCAGCCAGCCCAGTGGCGTGGCGGCCTGCGCCCGAGCGCGGGTATGCACGTCGTAATGAGCGGTCGCGAAGATCGAGCGAATGCCTGTCGCGCGAAATATGTCGAGCGCAGCATCAACCCCGTCGCTGTTCCCGGCGAGCCTGATGTCCATGATCACGAGAGTGGGGGTGGCTGACTTTGCCAGCCGGACCGCCTCGTCGGCATGGGTTGCGACGCCTGCGATCGCATAGCCCGCTTCTTTCAGGACCGACTCTATTTCCATGGCGGCGAGAAAATCGTCCTCCACGATCAGAATGCTGACCGGCTCGTCGTGGCCGCGGCCCGAGTGGCGATCGCGTGGTGTGCGTAGCGAAAACTGCGCTGCTGGTGAGGCGGGATGAACCCTCGACGCTGATGCCATGCGCACCCTTGCCGCCTCAGTAGGCCGCGCCGCGGTCGACGAATTGCACCACGCAGCGCGCGCCGGGCATGCGTTCGACTTTGAGCGTTCCGCCGAGCTGCCGGGCCAATCCGCTGACAAGGCCAAGCCCCGACGCACGCTTGCTGGCTTCCCCGGCATCAAATCCCGGTCCATCATCCTCGACCTCAAGCAGGTATGAGTCGGGCGCTTTGGTCAACCGGACCTGGATCGATCCATCCCCCGTTGCGTTACGGCCGTGCTTTGCGGCATTCGTGAGCAGCTCGTTGAGAATGAGGGCAAGCGGCATCGCGGTGTCGTTCGAGAGTCTGGCGGACGTGCAATCTGCGACCGAGATGTTCACGCTGCCGCTGAACGCTTGCTTCGCGCTCGCGCAAACGCCTTCGAGGAAATTTTTCGCGCTGTAGGTCGTGGCGTTGCCCGCGTCATAGAGCACCTGCTGCGCCGCGGCCATGGCGCCTACGCGGTTGCTTGCATCGGAGAGTACCAGTCGGGCTTCCGCGCTCCTCGTCTCGCGTTGCGCCGCGCGCAGCAAGGCGTTGAGCATCTGCATATTGTTCTTGACCCGATGATTGAGCTCATCGAGCAGGACCTTCTGGTTCGCTTCCGCCTGCTTGCGCTCGCTGATATCCACCAGCATGTTGACCGCGCCGATCAGCTTGCCGGTGTCGTCGCGCAACGGCGTTGGGTAGGGAATGAAGGGAATGCGCCGGCCGTCGGGCCGCTCCCCGATGAGCTCCGCTCCTCTCACCGCTCGGTTTTCCCGCAGCGTCACGGCCATCGGGCTTTCGTCATAGGGCAACGGCGTGCCGTCCGGCCGCAACAGGCGCCACGCCGCGCACCAGTCGTTGCTTCCGAGTTCGGGCGAACGGCCTGCAAGCTCGACCGCGGCCTGGTTGTAGAACGTCAGACGTCCTGCGGCATCGGTCGTATAGACGGCGGCCGGAAGCTCTTCCAGGAGCTCGCGGAAATGCCGTTCGCTCGCGCGCAAAGCCTCGCGCGCCTGGCGCTGCATGGTGATGTCGCGCATGACCCGGATGCCGTAACGGAACTTGCCCGCGGCATCGCGCACGATGGAAGAGGTGACGGAGACCCAGATGATGCCGCCGTCCTTGCGGATGAGCCGCTTCTCGACCGCATACCGGTTTGCCGGCGCGACGGTCTGATGCTCGAACGTGCTGATGTCTGAATCGCGATCGTCCGGGTGGGTCACGTCGAAGATCGTGAGCTTGAGCAGCTCCTCGCGTGAATAGCCGGTGATCGCGCAAGTCGCCTCGTTGACCCGCAGCAGGTGCCCATGTGCATCGACTTCGGAGATTGCGATCCCGGCGTGCTCATAGGTCGCCGCAAGACGCTGCTCGCTTTCGGCGAGCGCATCGATGGCCCGCTTGGTCTCGGTGATGTCCTGGAAGATGCGCACGGCATAATTAAACGTGCCATCCTCGTTGCGAACGGCGGACGTCATGACCGAGGCCCAGATCACGGCCCCGTCTTTGCGCACGATGCGCTTCTCGATCGAATAGCGGTCGATTTCACCGCCCACGAGCCGCCGAAACTGGAGCCAATCCTCCTCGCGGTCTTCCGGATGCATCACCTCGAAGACGTTTCCGCCAACGAGATCCTCGCGCGCGCGTCCTGTTATGGCACACGCGGTGGCGTTGACACGCAGGCGTTTTCCGGTTGCATCGATCTCCGCGATACCAACCGTGGCGTGCTCGTAGGTGACCGCAAGCCTTTGGTTCTGCTCGCGTAGCGCTTGTTCGAGATCGAGTTCGTCCTGCCGCCGGTTCGTGCTCGCAAGGCCCATGTTCATGGCTCAACTTTTCCGGGCGTGATCGCAACGCGCCCGATCATCATCACAAAACCAGCCGAGGGGAGGCAAACTCGCCCTGTGCACCAGACGCAATGCATGAAAGGACGAAACCCCGCGCAACGGCCTCAACACCCTGGTCGGCTGTTTGGTTCCCGAATTCGCGGCCTTTCACCGCACTGCGCAGCGCTGCGTTGCGCCACCCGATCTCGGGTTCACCCGAGATCGGCCGCATTAAATGCCCAAGCTCAGTAGCCCGGATGAGCGAAGCGATATCCGGGAGCCGTCCCCGCATGTCGCTTCGCTCATGCGGGCTACGAACTTGCTATCGCGCGGAACGCTTGCCGGCTGCAGGCCGCGCCTCGACGACCCGGATTGAACGCTCGGGCTTGGCCTTTTTCCCCGCGGCGGTCTGCTTGCCCGCTATCGGGAGCAGCATCTCGCGTTGTCCCTCCACGCGCTTGCGGCCCTTTTTGGTCTGCGCCGGCGCGGGCCCCGCGGCCTGAACACTGCGACGTAGCGCATCCATCAGGCTGATAACGTTGCGCGGCGCTGCGACCTGCTCCTTGCCCTTGGCGATGGGAATGTGCGCCTGCTTCTTGCGCAGCAGCTCCGTCAATGCCTCTTCATAGTGGTCCTTGAACTGGGACGGATCGAAATCGCCTTTCTTTGTCTCGATGATGTGCTCGGCGAGCTTGAGCATCTCGCCCGGCACTTTGAGGTCAGGGATCTCCTCGAAATATTCCTCTGCGTTGCGGACCTCGTAGGGGTAGTGCAGCGTGGTGCCGATCAAACCTTTGCCATGCGGCTCGAGCGCAATGACGCGCTCGCGCTTGGACATGACCACGCGCCCCAGGCCGACCATGCCCTTTCCCTGCATGGCATCGCGGATCACCGCAAAGGCCTCCTGGCCTACTTTGTCATTGGGCACGATATAGTACGGGCTGTCGTAGTAGCGCTTGTCGATCTGCTCGGCGGGCACGAAGTTGTCGATCTCGATGGTGTGAGTGCTCTCGAGCTCGAGCGCTTCGAGCTCTTCGTCCTCCATGACGATGAACTCGTTCTTGCCGACTTCGAAGCCGCGGCCCTTGTCGGCGGCGTCCACCGGTTCGCGCGTGACATCGTCGACGAGTTGCTGACGCAGCCGGTTGCCGGTCTTCCGATTGATCTGGCGAAAGGAGATGCGCTCGGACGCCGAGGTGGCCGGGTTCAAGGCGATCGGGCACGAGACGAGCGAGAGCTTCAGATAGCCTTTCCAATACGCACGCGGCGCCATGACAAACTCCGAGGGAAAGAACTGCACAATCGAACAGTAGCCCTACATAGTACGGTTAACCGGTTACTGCCATGTTGACTGCCCGGCGCTGGTGTTCTCTTTTTGTTTTCGGGATGTGGGAAATTTTGGCCATACTTGGGGCATCGCCGCGATCTGGCGTGCTAGGCATGCCAAACCGCCATCAACGAGAAGGAGCGTGGACAATGAGCAACAGGGCCAAGGCGCTCAGTGAACAAGCGCGCGAGCTGAGCCCGGCAGACCGTATCGCACTTGTTGAAGAGGTTCTCGACAGCCTCGACAGCGCCGATCCAGCGATCGATGATCTTTGGATCAGGGAGGCTAAGGACCGTCTAATGGCTTACCGCCGCGGTGACCTTGCGGCCAAAGACCTGAGTGAAATCGTCGCGAAATACGGGCTGTGGCTGTCCGGTTCCTAGAAATTGCGGAGATCGAGCTCGACGAAGCCGTCCAATGGTATGAGGCACAGGCCCCTGGTCTGGGCCACTCCTTTCTCCTTGAAGTCCTCTCCGCCCTTCGCCGCATCTCGCTCTATCCGGACGCTTGGCATCTGCTCGCCGAAGGCGTGCGCCGCTGCCGCGTCAACCGGTTTCCGTTTGGGCTGATCTACTGGATCGAAAACGCCGATATAGTCGTTCTGGCAGTTGCTCACCTGCATCGACGACCAGACTATTGGCGTGACCGGGTGAAGGGCCGATAGACGAGCACGGTGACATGATTTGCAAGATTGCTGTGCCGTTACAGCAGTAGCAGCCGTTACAGGCTGCGCTGCGCCGCTACGAGGTAGATCAGGGTTGCGATCCCACTGAGGACGCTCCTGACGGCGTGCAGGTGTCCCCACCGAGTTAGCCGTTCTCTGGTATCGCGGTCGCCGCCTGATGCGGTGGCTTCAAGCAGATGGTTGGTAGGCATGATAGCCACCAACGTGTACGGCCAATTGGCGAGCATGATCACAGCACCAAGGGCCCACAGCGGATCACCAGTGGTCCACCAAGCGGCTGCACCGAGCAGTGCCGAAACGACGGCAATGGGAGCCTGCATTGCGAACCCGCGCCTGTAGGCGGGACGCCACTCGGCAAGAGCGGCTGCGTCGGACAGACCGAGCCTTGCGGGATGTTCTGCGATGTTAATGTAGACCGCAGCGCCGAAGAAGATAGATGCCGTCACCAAAGCCAGCAGGCCGAGCATGCAATCTCTCCGCCACGGGGAACGCTATCACGAAAATACGCTGACCGGCGCAGGTGCCTGAGCCCGAGCGAGCGTGTCACCTTATTATTGGTAGGTAGGGCGCGGTAGACCGAACGCCAGACCGATATGCCGCTGGTCGGATGTTGATCTAAGGCATCGACCTTAACCATCAACCAATCCCTTGAACGCAACCCAGGTAGCTCGCCCACGTCTAATCCCGGTGGTGACAGCAACAAGAACAGGAACATAGAGATAAGACGCCGGGACTGCCCGGTGGGATTTCGGTGGGAAATCAGCCCATCCAATTCACGAACAGCGATCGTCTGTTGTTCATCCAGCTTTATCGTTGGTGTCCGTCGGTCCTCAAGGCCATGATGATCATTCGCCCGGAAGACGCTTGTGCGCTGGCATCGCGCCGGCTTTCGCATGTTGCAGAATCTGATTTTCGGTACACACAGGTTAATGCGCCGCCAGCTCCGATTCCGCCGCAGGGATCTTACATGATGATAGAACAGCGTTCCGCGTTTGATTCTGTTCCGTTCTTCTAACTGAAGACAGGCCCTAGTTTTCGGCACACACAGCTCATTAAATCGGATGCCGGGCCTCCTGTCACACTCAGGCCAAGTCTTAGCTGATGCATATATCCCGGCTATCTACTCTGCGGCGATCAGCGCCCAGCACACGATCGCGCTACAAACGGAACTCCAGCGGCCGAACCCTTTGTAGATTTGGGCTGCGAGCATAGCCTGCTGTTTGAGGGTACCCTCGGCCTTGATCTGCGGATCCGAGACGTTGCGCACCGCCACCCAGCGAGGAGCCGTGTCCGCCATCTGACTGGCGACGAGCCCAAGTACCGCGTCTCCCATTTCCGAGACATCACCCAGCCCCCGAAGATGATAGTGATTATCCGAGGTATCGAACCCGAAGAAATCAGTCGTCACCACGGATGATGTCAGTGCGCTTGGCGCAACTCGAACAATACTTGGCGGCCGCGTGTTGTCCTTTGGCAGTTGCCCAGCATTTGCCTTAAAAAGCTTTTTCGCGGTGGCGAAGTATTTAGTTTTGGGTGCAACACTCGAATAATGGGCCTTGCGGAAAGGCTTGCTCTTGAACTTAGAGATGCAGTCGAACCGCACAATCGGGCTAACCACCACATCGCCGACCTCAAACTGCTTGCCAATCCCTCCCGCGGTACCAGTGGTAATGACGAGTTTTGGGAGCACCTCGCCGATGATTTGTCTCCACATATCTATATTTGGAAGCTTCGGACCATCCTGCGACATATGGGAATCGGACTTGAACACAACGACGCTCTTCCCGCCGATCTCCGTGGTCCAATACGCACCCAAGCGTTTCGCCTGAAGCGCAGGACAGCCGGGGCGCATCTTCTTGGAAATAGATGCGAAATTATGTGTGTAGGCGCGATAGTCGTTTCGGGAATCCTTGCCCGGTGTTATTACGCGACTGAGTGCATGACCTTCATCGACGGTCCACGTGACCACCAGCACATCGGCTGGTGGGAGTGGGCCGTTGACGCGCGCGCCAGGTGCCTTTCCGGTTTTCGGCGCGAGTCCCTTCGGCCATGGCACATCAGTATATCGTGAGAGCCCGGTCGTGGTCGTGAATGCCAAAAATTCCTTTCCCTCCGGTGCCTCCGAGTCGAATTCTATGACCTCTCTCTGGAGATCCTCGAGGCTAAATGAACTCGCGGCCGCGGGAACCGTGAAGGTTGAGGTTGGGGCAGGTGTTGCGATCGGATCAAATCCAAGATTCCGCTCGGCCCATCGGCGGTCTATTATCATGTTCTGGTCTCTCATTCGAGCACGTCGCTGCGATATTTCTCCGGAACTGAGGACCGCCCAATGAATAGGCCACGTAGAGATATTGAACTATCAAAGAATGTCAGATCTCTAGTCTAGGTCCTGTTGACATATAGGGAGTCCCCTCCGACTCGCGAATGTGATTATCGATTCGGCGAGCACTTACGGACACGCAACGGCAGCGCATCGAGCCTATGTGCAACGACTGTCTCCAAATCACTCGATCGGACGTCAAAGAATGCACAACCGAATGCTCTGTCATTGTCGCGGACAAGATACAATCGGTGCACTCTAGACCGTCGATTGGGCAACATCAATGCCGAGCTTGAGCAGCTCACCATGGATGTGGGGCGCACCCCAAAGCGGGTTCTCAAGCCTCATTCTCTAAATAAGGTCGCGCACCTCTTTATCGATCTGCAACCGGCCACCGAGAGGACGGATCTTCCATCGCCAGTAGGCCACGAAGCCCATTCGATGCCATCGCACGATAGTCTCGGGTCTGACGATGGTGATGGTATCAAGGATGTGAGGAAAACCACGATAGAGCCAAACGAACAGCATGCGATCGGCCGAGCTCAAGTACAGTCGACTTGGTGCGCGCTGTCGAAGCACGTTCTGCTGATGCCGTAGCACCGGAAATTCAGGCCTCAAGCTGCCGTCGCGATTTCAAACAGTCGCCAGGAAAGGACGAATAGGAAAGCAATTGCAATTGTTTTGATTCGTTCGCAATCGCGATCCTATGGACGGAGTTCTCGGCGAGCGACGCGGTCAAGGCGCTTGGGCTCACAATCCCGCGCACCGTGACCACTCAAGCCGAGGAGCTGATCGAATAAGCGGTCAGGCGTTGCTACGATGCAGCGACTTTGCTTAGTGGAGGTGTTCATTCCCAAGTGCCGCAGAAAGACGCTCTACGTGGAATTTAGACGGCATCTTGGGTAGGTATTCCGCAAACTGGCCCTCCAAAAGGAAAGCCGGATTGAGGAAGGCCATCTCATGCCGGGTCATGTTCCTGATGA
>CATPCO010000368.1 GCA_955652925.1 uncultured Xanthobacteraceae bacterium
CCGGCATGGAGCGCGACGGGAGCGCTTTTGTCACCCGTGCGCCATACCAACACGCCACAGGCTGCGATCAGCCCGATCAATACGTAAAAAAGAATCGACCAATATCGCGTCTGATCACGAAGTCCTAAATATGGTTCGATGAGGACCGGATAGGAGAGAAGCGCGAGAAAGCTTCCGAGGTTGCTGCCTGCGTACAGAAAATAAGGATGACTGGCCGCAGGATGTCCACCGCGGGCGAACCAAGCCTGCAAGAGGGGACTGTTCGCGGCAAGGACGAAAAAAGGCAGGCCGATCGAGACGGCGAGCAGTGCGACGAGCGAGATTGCCTCGCTTTCGGGCACCAGTGAGCTCGATCCGGTCACAATGACGAGCGGCAACAGCAACGCAGCCGCAGCAATGGCAAGCGAATGCGCCGCGAAGGCTGCGTGGATCGGGACCATGCGCGTGAGCCAGTGAGCATAGCCGTAACCGGCGAGCAGCGCGGTTTGGAAGAACACAATGGCGACCGACCACACGGACGGCGCTCCACCGAACCGAGGCAGCACAAGCTTCGTAACCATCGGCTGCACCAGGAACAGAAGCGCGGCGCTGACAAAGATCGCGGCCGTGAAAGTCGAAAGTAGCAACGCGTTGCTGGCCCACCCCGCCGCTCCTGCTTGACCTACATCAAGCCGGCCGCTATAGCGCGCGCCTATGTTCAACATGTTTCGTTCAACTGTTTTTCAGGTCTGTGGGGCAAGCGCGCGGGCGCGCGGGCGCTGGTGATCTCGCGGTCCGCCGATCGGGGCGGAACTGTTTCATTGCTCCTTCCAGTCCTTTCAAGGCGAGCTTCATTGCGAAAAGAGATGCCGATGCCCGAACTACATCTAAAAAAGAAGATCGGCGTGCTTGGAGCCTCCGGCTATACCGGTGCCGAGCTCCTTCGGCTGCTGCTCGCACATCCATTGGCCGACATTGTGTTGCTTACCGCCGAGCGGCGCGCTGGTCAGGAGATGCGCAATGTCTTTCCGCAGTTCTCGCCCTACTCGCTGCCGAGGCTCGCAGGTCTTGCGGATGTGGACTGGAGCGCGGCGGGGCTTGATCTTGCCTTCTGTGCCTTGCCCCATGCAACGACGCAGAAAGTTATTCGCCAGCTTCTGACAGCCGCGCCGGACACAAGGGTCGTCGATCTTTCGGCCGACTTTCGCCTCTCCGATCCCGCCGCCTATGCGCGGTGGTATGGCCATGAGCATCATGCGCCGGCGCTGCAGAAGGAAGCAGCTTACGGACTGACCGAGCTCAATCGTGACGCCATCAAGCAAGCGCGCCTCATTGCAAATCCCGGCTGCTATACCACGTGCGCGCAGCTTCCGCTCATTCCGCTGCTGCGTGCAAAGGCGATTGATCCCGATGAGATTGTCATCGATGCCAAGTCCGGCATGACCGGCGCCGGCAGGGCGGCCAAAGAGGAGATGCTGTTCTCCGAAGTGTCCGAAGGCATTCACGCCTACGGCGTCGGTCATCATCGCCACATGGCCGAGCTCGACCAGGAATTCTCCAAGGCGGCAGGGCGCGCTGTGGTCGTGAGCTTCACGCCGCACCTCATCCCGATGAACCGAGGCATTTTGTCCACCATCTACGTGCGCGGAAGAGGCGACATTTCTGCGCAACGGCTCCACACCATGCTTGCTGAGACTTACGCAAACGAGCCGTTCGTGCATGTTTTGCCGTTTCAAGAAATGCCGCAGACGCGACATGTGCGGGGCTCCAACCTGACCTTCATCGGTGTTGCGAAGGACCGCGTTCCCGGCCGCGCGATCATCGGTGCCGCGCTCGATAATCTCACCAAGGGCGCTTCCGGCCAGGCGGTGCAGAACATGAATCTACTGCTGGGATTTCCGGAGACGCTGGGACTGGAACAGATTGCGCTGTTTCCTTAAACTGCTTGCAGCAGCGAGCACTCAGTGCTGCAAAATCTTTGAAAGAAAAATCTGCGCCCGTTCGCTGCGCGGCTTTCCGAAGAAATCGGCGGTGGGCGCATCCTCGACGATCTCGCCTTTGTCCATGAACACCACGCGATGGGCGACTTTGCGCGCAAAACCCATTTCGTGCGTCACCACCATCATGGTCATGCCGTCCTTGGCGAGCGCTATCATCACATCAAGGACCTCGTTGATCATCTCGGGATCCAGCGCCGACGTCGGCTCATCGAACAGCATCGCGATCGGATCCATGGCGAGCGCGCGCGCAATGGCGACGCGCTGCTGCTGGCCGCCTGAAAGCTGGCCGGGATATTTGTGCGCCTGCTCTTGCAAGCCCACGCGTTCGAGGAGCTGCATGCCTCGCCGCTCGCTCTCCTCTTTGCCGCGGCCGAGCACCTTCATCTGCGCCAGCTCCAGGTTGCGCATGACGGTGAGGTGAGGGAACAGCTCGAAATGCTGGAACACCATGCCGATGCGGGCGCGCAATTTCGGCAGGTTGGTCTTGCGATCGCCGACGGAAATGCCTGCAACGGTGATCGTGCCTTTCTCAAACGGTTCAAGCCCGTTGACGCACTTGATCAGCGTGGATTTGCCCGAGCCGGAAGGACCGCATACCACGACGACCTCGCCCTTTGCGACCTCGGTCGAGCAATCCTTGAGAACCTGGAAGGTCTGGTACCATTTGCTGACGTGATTGAGCGTGATCATGGCGTCTTCCGAGGCTCAACGGATAATGGCGGTTCGGATCTGCAGCCGGCGCACGAGGCGGGATGTAAGGAACGAGATGATGAAATAGACCAGCGCAGCAAACAGGTACATTTCAACCAGACGTCCGTCGCGTTGCGCTACTTTCGATGCCGCCCCGAGAAAGTCCGTGATGGACAGCACGTATACGAGCGAAGTGTCCTGGAACAGAATGATGGTTTGCGTGAGCAGGACGGGGAGCATGTTCCGCAACGCCTGCGGGAGCACGATGTACCCCATCGTCTGCGGATAGGTCATGCCGAGGGCCTGGGCGGCCGAAACCTGTCCGCGTGAGATGGATTGGATCCCGGCGCGCATGATCTCGCAGAAATAAGCGGCTTCGAACAGCGTAAAAGTGACGAGCGAAGATGCAAAGGCGCCGACCTGAATGGGCTGCGCGGCGCCGGTGATCCATTGCCCGATATAGGGGACCAGGAAGTAAAACCAGAAGATCATCAGCACGAGGGGTACCGATCGCATCAGATTGACATATCCGGCGGCGAGGATTGAGATCGGAGCGAAGGCAGAGAGCCGCATCAATGCAAGCAGGGTGCCAACGACGATACCGATGGCCGTCGCGAGCGCGGTCAGCATAAGCGTGAACGTCATGCCGTCCAGGAACAGGTAGGGGAGGGAACGGATGATGACGTCGAAATCGAAATTGGAGAACATGGCGGCGTGCTAATGCGTGGCGGCCGGAACCGCGGCGCCGATGAGCCCGGGAACCGCCGCGCGCTGCTCCACCCAGCGCATCCCGAAGGTCACCGCGATGTTGATGATGATGTATATGATGGTTGCCGCGGTGAAAGCTTCAAAGACTTGAAATGACATTTCCTGCATGGCGCGCGCGCGGGCGGTCAGCTCCATCAAGCCAATGGTAAGGGCCACCGCGCTGTTCTTGATCACATTGAGAAATTCCGAGGTCAGAGGCGGCAGAATAATGCGATAGGCCATCGGCAGCAGCACGTAACCGTAGGCTTGTGGGAGCGTAAGCCCGAGCGCAAGCGCCGCAAAGCGCTGGCCGCGCGCGAGACTGGTGATGCCGGCGCGCACCTGTTCGGCCACGCGCGCCGACGTGTAGAAGCCGAGCGCGACAACCGCGGTATAGAATGAAGCATCGGGGAGTTGTTTGAGCCAGTCGCCGAGACTCACAGGCAATAGCTCGGGCAACACGAAATACCACAGGAACATCTGCACCAGCAGCGGAATATCGCGGAACAGCTCCACGTAAGCCTCCCCCAGCCGCACAAGCCAAGGGAAGGGGGTGGTGCGAATGACGCCCACGAGCGAGCCAAGCGCCAGCGCGAGACACCAGGCCGCGAGCGCGGTTGCGAGCGTCCACGCAGTTCCTAGCAACAAGGTCGTGAGATAGGTGTGTACGCCGTCCGGGGACGTCTCGAAAAATATGCCCCAGTTCCAATTGTAGTTCATGTCAGTATCAGTACTCAGTAATCGTGGTCAGCAGCTCTTCTCTGATTACTGACCACTGATTCCTGATGCCTGATCAGTACACCGCCGGATCGCCGCTGTCGGTTGGGCTGGCGATCACTTTCTTGAACGAGGCGCTCATGGGAACGTTGAGATTGATGCCCTTCGGGGGAACGGGCTTGAGAAACCACGTCTCATAGATCGCGTTGATGGCGCCGCTGCGATAGGTATCGATCATTGCCTGGTCGACCACTTTCTTGAATGCGGGATCACCGCGCCGCAGCATGATGCCGTAGGGCTCGACCGAAAGCGCATCGGCGGAAATCACGTAATCCTGCGGCGACTTGGAGCCGGCGACGAGGCTGTAGAGCAGGATATCATCCATGACGAAGGCAGCTGCCCGGCCGGTTTCGACCATCAAGAACGCCTCGGCGTGGTCCTTGGCGGCGAGAATGTTGAGATTGAGACCTTTTTGAGCGTTGATCTCCGTGATCTGCTTGATGTTTGTCGTCCCAGAGGTCGACACGACGGTCTTGCCCCGCAGGTCCTCGACCGTGCGCAGATTGGCCGACTTCTTGGAGACGAAACGGTTTGCCGTGACAAAATGGGTTATGGTGAAGGAGACCTGCTTCTCCCGCTCGAGATTATTGGTGGTTGAACCGCATTCGAGATCCACCGTGCCGTTCGCAATCAGCGGAATGCGGGTAGCGGAAGTAACCGGGTTGAGGTTCACCTGCAGATTGGGGAGCTTAAGCTCTGCCTTGACCGCGTCCACGATGCGATGGCACAGGTCCATGGCGTAGCCGACGACCTGTTGCTTGTCGTCATAATACGAAAACGGCACCGAGGACTCGCGATGGGCAAGCGTGATCGTGCCGGTGTCCTTGATTTTCTTGAGCGTGCCGGTGGGCTCTTGCGCGAGCGCCACGTTCGCGCCAACCGTTCCCGCCGTCAGTATCGATAGCAGCAACTTAAGATGCATTGCGGTACTCCCTGTGAGCAATGCATTGTCCCCCCGGCTGCTGCCGGAAGCAAGCTGTTAATCCCTGACTTTCACATAGCTTCCCGGTGCGTCCTCGATGGGAGCGAGGCGTCCGCCACCCGGTTCACGCGCCGCAACCTCGGTGGGGTTCTGCGCTTTGAGCCAATGCAACCAGTGCGGCCACCAGGAGCCGGCATGCTCTTTGGCCCTCGACAACCAGCGCTCGACATTGGCGCTGGCCGGCTTGGGTCCGGTCCAATACTGATATTTCATCTTGTCCGGCGGGTTGATCACGCCGGCGATGTGACCTGATCCGGCCAGCACGAAGCGAACCTTTCCGCCGAAGAATTTGCAGCCCAGCGCCACGGATTTTGCCGGCGCAATATGATCCTCGCGCGTCGCCAGATTGTAGATCGGAGCTTTTACGGCTTTGAGATCGAGCTTCTTGCCGCCGATGACCATCTCACCTTTGCTGAGCCGGTTTTCCAGGTAGCAATTGCGCAGATAAAACGAATGATTGGCGGCCGGCATCCGCGTGGCGTCCGAATTCCAATACAGGAGATCGAAGGGCGCCGGCTCCTTGCCCTTGAGATAGTTGTTGATGACGTACGGCCAGATCAGATCATTCGAGCGCAGCAGGTTGAACGCGGTCGCCATTTTTCTGCCTTCGAGATAGCCGCGTTGCTGCATTTCGCGCTCCCGCGCGGATATCTGCTCCTCATCGACGAACACTTTGAGATCGCCGGCATGGGTAAAATCGACTTGCGCAGCAAGCAGGGTGGCGGAAATGATGCGGCTATCGCCCGCGCTCGCCATGTGGGCGAGGGTGGTCGCGAGCAGCGTGCCTCCAACGCAATAGCCGAGCGCGTGAACCTCACGCTCTCCGGTTGCCTGCTCGATCATTTCCAGTGCGGCGAGCGGACCCTCGCGCAGGTAGTCTTCGAAGCTTTTCTGGGTGAGCTTTTCATCCGGGTTGACCCAGGAAATCACGAAAACCGTAAGACCCTGGGCGACGCACCATCGGACGAAGGATTTCTCGGGAGTAAGATCGAGGATGTAGAATTTGTTGATCCAGGGCGGCACGATCAGGAGCGGCTTTTCCAGCACCGTGCTCGTGGAGGGTGCGTACTGGATGAGCTGCATCAACTCGTTCTGGAAGATCACCTTGCCTTGCGTCAGCGCCAAATTATGTCCGACTTCGAACGTCTTGGCATCGGACTGCCGGATCTTGAGGTCGCCGTGCCCGGCCGCAATGTCCTCCGCCAGCATATGCATGCCGCGCACCAGGTTCTCGGCATTCGAGCTCACCGTCTCGCGCAGAAGCTCGGGATTTGTCAGAACGAAGTTTGAGGGGGCGACCGCGTTGGCAATTTGCCGGACGTAGAATTCCGCCTTTTGAAGAGTATGCGGATCAAGCCCCTTGGCCTCGTGCACCAGCCGGTTGGCCCAATCCACGCTCACCAGGTAAACTTGCTTGAGAAAATCAAAGAACTGGTTGCTCGACCACTCCGGATCGGAAAACCGTTTGTCTCTGGGATCGGGTGCGGCGACAGGTTGCACCGGTTCGCCGGCCATGCGCTTAACTGCGTTTCCCCACAGATCGAGATAAGCCTTGCCAAGGCTCGACTGCAATTCAAGCGCCCTGTGGGGGTCGCGAAGCCAATAGTCCGCCACCTGCCCAAGTGTCTTCACCACATCGGTGACTTGCGCATATTGGTCATCGGCACGGCCTTCCTCGCGTGGCTTGAGATAGGCTGCCACTGCCCGGCCGCCTTCTTCCACCATGCGCGCAATGTTGTGCGCGAACTGCTCGACGTCTGCGGAGGGAGCTTTTCCCGGTTCTGACGAGGCTTTTTCTGATGGGGCTCTCACGATACCGCCTCGGGCGGGTGTGGCAAGGACGCGGCACCGCCCTGCATCTGCCTGCATCTGACATGGACTTTACTCCGAACCCCCGCAAGACGCATCATGGGCCTTGCACGCTGGGCGGGGAACCAGACCCGGAGGTGCTTTAATGGGCTATTCATCTCGCTTTGGTCATATTGCCGCCAGCAACGTCCAATTAATTGAATTACCTCCGGTTTCGGACAGGACACGCGAGTCTCGGCGGGAGTATCAGATTTGAGCAGCACGAGCTCCAGCCGGCCACTCGAGCCGCCTTTCGCTGCCGGGCTTTGCGTGCCCCTGCTGCTTGCGAGCCTGATGCTGGTTGCAGGCTGTGCGTCATCGAGCACGGGGGACCACTTGCCGACCGCGATGGGAGGGCTTCCAGCGGGGGCCCCATCTCGCCCAGCCACGACGGGCGCATATCCCGCGGTGAATGATGTGCCGCCACCCCGGGAAACCACGGTGCTGACCAGCGAGGAACAGAAAAAACTGCAAGATGAGTTGGCCGCAGCGCGCGAGCGCGCCGCGGGAGCGGTCAACGCGCCGGCCAATTCGAGTGGCGGGGCCCGCAACCCGTGATACAAAAGGGCTGCATGGGCCCGCAGAAATCACTGCGGGTGAGGACTTGGGGTAATGGAAGAATTCCACCGCATACGGCGGCTGCCGCCCTATGTGTTCGAAGAGGTCAATCGCGCCAAGGCGATCGCACGCAATCGCGGCGCGGATATTATTGATCTCGGGATGGGCAATCCCGATCTGCCGGCGCCCGCTCATGTGATCGAAAAGCTCAAGGAAACCGTCGGCAAGCCGCGGACCGACCGCTATTCCGCTTCCCGCGGCATCGCGGGCCTGCGCCGCGCGCAGGCAGCCTATTATGCTCGGCGTTTTGGGGTGAAGCTCAACCCCGAGACCCACATCGTCGCTACGCTCGGTTCGAAGGAAGGCTTTGCCAATGTGGCCCAGGCGATCACTGCGCCTGGCGATGTGATCCTCGTCCCCAACCCCAGCTATCCGATTCACGCCTTCGGCTTCTTGATGGCGGGCGGCGTAATCCGGTCAGTCCAGTCTGAGCCTACGCCAGCATTTTTTGACGCCTTGGAACGCGCCATCATACATTCGATTCCAAAACCCATTGCGGTGATCGTCTGCTATCCCTCCAATCCAACTGCCTATGTAGCCGATCTCGAGTTCTACAAAGACCTGATCCCGTTTGCTAAGAAGCATGGCGTTTTCGTGCTTTCAGATCTCGCTTATGCGGAGGTTTTTTTCGACAACAATCCGCCCCCGTCCGTCCTTCAGGTTGCCGGCGCAATGGATGTTGCCGTCGAATTTACATCGCTGTCGAAAACCTATTCCATGCCGGGCTGGCGGATCGGTTTTGCGGTGGGAAACGAGCGGATCATTGCCGCGCTGAGCCGGGTGAAATCATATCTCGACTACGGCGCCTTCACTCCCATTCAGGTCGCGGCAACGGCGGCGCTCAATGGGCCGGATGACTGCATTCGCGAGATGCGGGAGACCTACAAACGCCGGCGTGACGTGCTGGTGGAGTCATTTGGCCGTGCGGGGTGGGAGATTCCGCCTCCACGTGCCTCAATGTTCGCGTGGGCGCCTATCCCCGAGACATTTCAAAGCCTCGGGAGCGTGGAGTTTTCGACACTCCTGGTGGAAAAGGCGGAGGTCGCGGTCTCCCCCGGCATCGGGTTCGGGGAATACGGTGAAGGATATGTGCGCATAGCGCTGGTGGAAAACGAGCAGCGCATCCGGCAGGCTGCCCGCAACGTTCGCCGGTTTCTTGAAACCGCTCCTGAAAAGTTGCACAACGTCCTTCCGCTCGCCAAACGGCGCTAAAGTACACCGGCGCGGCGCAACTCAGAGCTTGCTATGGCTGCCCCGCTGAAAATCGGTATTGCCGGTTTGGGCACGGTGGGCGTCTCAGTTATCAGGCTTATCGATCGCCAGCGTGCGGCGCTCGCCAGCTGCTGCGGGCGTTCGATCGAGGTGGTTGCGGTCAACGCGCGCTCGCGCGGCAAGCGGCGCGCAGTCGACATCAGGCGATTTCGTTGGCTTTCCGATCCGGTCGCGCTCGCTACCGATAGCGAGATCGACGTCTTTGTTGAACTGATCGGCGGGGAAGATGATCCCGCCAAAGGCGCCGTATCGGCCGCTCTCCACGCCGGGAAATCTGTCGTAACCGCGAACAAGGCCTTGCTCGCACGACACGGCGTAAAACTCGCCGCCATCGCGGAAAAGAATCGCGTCGCGCTCAATTTCGAAGCGGCGGTGGGAGGCGCTATTCCTATTGTGAAAACAGTGCGCGAAGGACTCGCAGGTAATTCGCTGTCACGCGTCTATGGCATCCTCAACGGCACATGCAACTACATCTTGAGTCGAATGGAGCAGGAAAAAATGGGTTTCGCCGAGTGCCTGCGGGAAGCGCAGCGCCTCGGCTATGCGGAGGCAGATCCGACGTTCGACGTCGAAGGACACGATACGGCGCAGAAACTTGCGATCTTGGCGAGCCTCGCATTCGGCACCAAGGTGGATGAGAGTGCGGTTTACGTCGAAGGTATCTCCTCGATCGCGCCTGACGATCTCGCATGGGCCGATGAGCTTGGGTACCGGGTCAAATTGCTCGGCGTGGCGGTCAAGACCGAAAAGGGCATCGAGCAACGCGTTCATCCCACCATGGTGCGCAAGGATACCGCCATCGCTCAGGTCATGGGAGTGACAAATGCCGTCACGATTGATGCGGACTCGATGGCACCCCTGACGCTTGTCGGACCAGGTGCGGGCGGCGTCGCGACGGCGTCCGCGGTGGTGGCTGACATCGGCGACATCGCCCGCGGAGTCCGCACGGCGCCCTTTGGGCGCCCTTCGTCACGGCTCGTGGCCACGGCCAAGGCACCCATGCAGCGGCACGAGGGCGGCTACTACATCCGCCTGCGCGCAGTAGATAAGCCCGGAACCGCCGCCAGCATTGCGAAGCGGCTTGCCGAGCAGAACATCTCTTTGGAATCCATTGTCCAGCGTCACCGCGGCGGGCCGCCTCAGGGTGGCGAGTCACCAGGGCGCTCGGGCGCGTCCGTTCCGGTCATTCTCATCACCTATGCCACCACCGAGGACGCAGTGCGCAAGGCGCTGGCGGCGGTCGGACGTGACAAGGTGATCTCGGGCAAGCCGCAGGTCATTCGAATCGAGAAAAACTGATAACGTTTTCTTTCGCGGTTCGTGCGGGCAGGGCGCAAATCATCAAATCGCAAGGAGAGGACATGAACACCCAAGAACGCGGCACGATCTCCTCCATTACTGTTCAGCCTCATCTTGCCCTCGAGCGCGTTCTCTCATTGGAAATTGTGCGCGTGACCGAGCGCGCCGCGGTCTCAGCGGCGCGATGGGCGGGCCGCGGCAATGAGCGCGCCGCCGACCAAGCCGCGGTCGACGCGATGCGTCGCGAGCTCAATAAGCTTCCCATAGACGGCACCGTGGTCATCGGCGAAGGCGAGCGCGATGAAGCGCCGATGCTCTTCATTGGGGAAACCGTGGGCAACAAG
>CATPCO010000369.1 GCA_955652925.1 uncultured Xanthobacteraceae bacterium
GCGATCACTCTGCGACCGCCCTTCTTTGCCATGCGAGCGCGGAAGCCGTGGCGGCGTTTGCGCACCAGTTTGCTCGGCTGGTAGGTCCGTTTCACGGCTGCTCTCCGCTGATTGGGAACTTGGGATGTCGCCTGGCACGCGAGACTCGTGCCTCCCGCGGCGTGCCGGAATGCGGTGGCTTATAGGGGAGGGGGGCCGGATTCGTCAATTGCGGGGCCATCAGACGAGTAGTCCGGATATCGCCCGTCGGAGTTTCAGCGCAGACGGGCTAATGTGAGTGAGGCCGCCGAAGCCTTGGCGAAGGCGGCTTCGCTCATGCGGGCTAGGAAAACCCCCGGGAGCGTGGACGCGAGCTACGTCACGATAAGGTGAAGCACGCCCCGGTTTTCGCCCGTCTACGCTAAAGCTTCGATGGGCCAAGTTGAGCAAGGCCGCCGAAGCCTTGGCGAAGGCGGCTAAACCCTCAATGCGGGTTACGTTTGGCGCGCGCGATGGCCGAGAATAATCATCCCTTCTGTACATTGGCAAACGAAGCGCGGCCAAGGTCTCGGCGGCGCTTCGTTCCGCTCATTGTCGTAGCGGTGCTCTCGCTTGCGATCGTTGCCATGGGCTGGCACCGGCAACTCTCGTTGGAGTCGCTCGCCCGTCATCATGAGTGGCTGCAGCGCTATATCGGCGCGCATGAGATGCGCGCGCTTGCCGCCTATGTGGGCCTCTACATTGCTGCGGTCGCGCTCTCGCTTCCGGTCGGCGCCTATTGCAGCATGATTGGCGGCATTCTGTTCGGCGTCATCCGCGGGGGGGCGGGCGCCGTGGTGGGCGCGACCTTGGGCGCGATCTGCGTCTTTCTCATCGCGCGAAGCGCGTTCGGCGAGCATCTCGTGCGCCGTGCCGGGCCCACGGCCGAGCGGATTGCCAAAGGCTTTCGCGCCGATGCGTTCAGCTATTTGTTATTCCTGCGGCTGGTGCCGGTGTTTCCGTTCTGGCTGGTCAATCTCGTTGCGGCGCTCGCCGGCGTGCGGCTCTTGCATTTTGCCGCCGCGACCGCGCTCGGCATTATTCCGGCGACGTTTGCGTTTGCGTTCGCGGGCAGCGGGCTGGAAAGCGCGATCGTGGCGCAGGAGCGCGCGTATCACGCCTGCGTCGCGGGAGGCGGCAGCAATTGCCGGTTCGCGTTCCATGCCGATGCGGTGCTCACGCCGCAGCTCATGGCGGCGCTCGCGGCGCTCGCCGTGCTCGCCCTCATTCCGGTGATTGTGAAGCGATGGAACGCGCGCTGATTCGGCGGGACCCGACGGACGGGGGGGAGCTCCTTACTCCTGATATTTGCGTGATTGGGGCCGGGTCCGGCGGGCTTTCGGTTGCGGCCGCGGCGGCGGCATTCGGCGTGCCGGTGGTGCTGATCGAGAAGGACAGGATGGGGGGCGATTGCCTCAACACGGGCTGCGTGCCATCGAAATCGCTGATTGCGGCGGCCAAGCATGCGCGCGCGATCATACAAGCGCGCGCCTTCGGCATTTCCGCGCGCGTGTCCGGCGTCGACTTCGCGGCGGTGCACAGACACATTCACGATGTCATTGCAGGCATTGCGCCTAACGATTCCAGGGAGCGCTTCACCGGGCTCGGCGTGCGCGTGATCGCGGGCGCCGCGCGCTTTCGGGACGCGGAAACCGTGACCGTGGGCGATGAGTTCGAGATCAAGGCGCGGCGGTTTGTGATTGCAACGGGCTCCTCGCCCTCGCTGCCGACCGTCCCGGGCATAAAGGAAACTCCGTATCTCACGAATGAGACCGTATTTGATCTGACGATCCTGCCCTCGCATCTCATCATCATGGGAGCGGGGCCGTTGGGGCTGGAACTTGCGCAGGCCTTCCGCCGCCTCGGAGCAGAAGTCACTGTCCTCGACGTAGCGCAGGCGCTTGCGCGCGAAGACGAGGAGTGCGCGGCGATCGTGCTCGATGCGCTCGCCGAGGAAGGCGTCGATCTGCGCGCCAACGTTGCGGTCGCGCGCGTCGAGGCACGCGACGGGGGAGTGAAGGTCGCCGTTCGCGCAGAGGGCGGCGAGGAGAGCATCATGGGCAGTCATCTCCTTCTTGCCACCGGCCGGCGCCCCAACACCGATGGGCTCGGCCTCGAACGGGCCGGCATCCGTTATGACGGCGGCGGCATCCTGGTCGACAAACGGCTTAAGACCGCGAATAGGCGCGTCTATGCCATCGGCGATGTTGCGGGCGGGGCACAATTCACCCACCTCGCCGGGTATCATGCGGGGCTCGTGATTCGGAACGCGCTGTTTCGACTGCCGGTGAAAATGAACGAGGACATCATTCCGCGGGTGACCTTTACCGACCCGGAGCTCGCTCATGTGGGGCTGCGCGAAGCCGATGCGCGGGCGCGCCGGATGCGGTTTAAGGTCTTGCGCTGGCCTTACCACGAGAATGATCGCGCCCGTGCGGAGCGGCAGACGCGCGGGCACATCAAGGTGATCACGAGCCGAAGGGGCCGCATTCTGGGCGCGACCATTGTCGGGGCGAATGCGGGCGAGCTGATTGCCACCTGGGCGTTGGCGGTGAGCGAGCGCCTTCATGTGCGCACGCTCGCCGGCATGGTGATACCGTATCCGACCCTTGCCGAAGTTGGAAAACGCGCCGCTATGACCTATTTCTTGCCGGGTGCGAGAAGCCCCGTGGCGCAGCGCCTGATCACCTTCCTGCGCTGGTTTGGGTAGCGAGGGGCTCCATTGGTTTTGACCGCTAAAGGCACACTGGTGCAGCACGCTGAGACACCCCCCCTGAAAGGGCCCCTTTCCAGAGGAGGTATCGGCCCGTCGCGTGGCACCACGGTGCTTCAACACCATAGCTCGAATTGGCGCAGTTCATGAGCACCCCTGCACCCAAGGCTGCGGACACCGGACGATTCGGGCTCGGGCTGTCCGGCAAGCTGCTCGGCCTGACGGTGGCATTCGTGATGATGGCCGAGGTGCTCATCTATGTGCCATCGGTCGCGAATTTCCGTCTCAACTGGCTCAATGACCGGCTCTCCGCCGCCTACACCGCGGCGCTCGTGTTCGAAACCGCGGGTGACCGCGAGGTGCCTGAGAGCGTGGCCAGGCAGATTCTCGCCAGCATCGGTGCGCGCGCGGTCGCGCTCAAGATGGGCCAGCAGCGCCGGCTCCTCGCGGCTTCCGACATGCCGCCCGCAATTAACCACGACGTCGACATGCGCGACATGACCTGGCATCGCGCCATCATTGAAGCCTTCCAGACGCTGTTCTCCGCGAAATCGGACGTGATGCGCGTGGTGGGGCCGGCGCCCATGGGCGAGTTCGTCGAGATCGTCGCCGACGAGGCGCCGCTGCGCGCGGCCATGGTGAATTTCTCCATTCGCATTCTCATTCTCTCGCTGATCATTTCGGCGGTGACCGCGACGCTTGTTTATCTCGCGCTGCATCTTCTCCTGGTGCGGCCCATGCGGCAAATGACCGCCAACATGCTCGCATTTCGCGCCGAGCCGGAAAATCCCGCCCGGATCATCGCGGCTTCCAATCGCAGGGACGAGATTGGCATGGCCGAGCGAGAGCTTGCCGCGATGCAGGGCGACCTCGCCGCGCTGCTTGCGCAGAAGAGCCGGCTTGCTGCGCTCGGGCTTGCGGTCTCCAAGATCAATCATGATCTGCGCAACCTGCTTACGTCCGCGCAGCTCTTTTCCGAGCGGCTCGCGAAGGTGGCCGACCCGCACGTGCAGCGCTTTTCACCGCAGCTGATGCGCGCGCTCGAGCGGGCGATCGCATTCTGCCAGTCGACGCTTTCCTACGGCCGCGTGCAGGAGCCGCCGCCCGACCGACGCATGGTCGCGCTCGAAGAGGTGGCGCAGGACGTGCGCGAGACGCTCGGGCTCGACGAGAGCGCGCCGGTGCGCTGGATCAGCGCGATCGAGCGCGGGCTCATGGTCGACGCGGATCCCGATCAGCTGTTTCGCATCCTGCTCAATCTTGCGCGCAACGCGGTGCAGGCGCTCGAAAGCCGGGAGGTGAAGCATCCCGGACAGGATCAGATCCGCATCACCGGCCGGCGCGAGGGCGCGGTCGTCGTGATCGAAGTCTCCGATACCGGGCCGGGCCTGCCTGAGCGCGCCCGCGCGCATCTCTTCGAGGCGTTCCAGGGCTCCACTCGCCCGGGCAGCGCAGGCCTTGGCCTTGCGATCGCCGCCGAGCTGGTTCGCGCCCATGGCGGCGACATTCGCCTCGTTGAAGGCACCATCGGGGCGACCTTCCGCATCACCATTCCGGATCGTGCGGTTTCGCTCGACGCGCGGCGCGGTCAGCGGGCGAGTGCGTGAGGGGGCTGTCATCTCGGGCGCGCAGCAAACGGCCGCGCAACTCCGGATCCATCACCCCGGTCCATGGGATGCAGTCCG
The DNA here is from genome assembly GCA_955652925.1 of uncultured Xanthobacteraceae bacterium. GTDB lineage: Bacteria > Pseudomonadota > Alphaproteobacteria > Rhizobiales > Xanthobacteraceae > VAZQ01. Next base: position 4,417 of record CATPCO010000369.1, read on the forward strand.
CGTTCTGGCTCTCTCGGTGGACCCGGCTCTCGAACTTGCCAGTGCCGGTCGAAGCCTATAGCTAATCGGTCGCTGCCCGCCCGCCATACGGCGGCACCATTTTTCTCCGCGATTGCGGAAGACGCGCCCGTAGCTCAGCTGGATAGAGCACCAGACTACGAATCTGGGGGTCGGAGGTTCGAATCCTTTCGGGCGCGCCAAATACTCCTGCAAAGTCAATTATTTCTGCATCCTGCGCTCAACGGAGCGCAAGGATGCGATTTTGTGTCCGAGCAATGTCCGGAAAGTAGGCCATCAGGAGGGGCTCGATACTCCTGCAGGCGGCCCTTTGGGGCTAACAGAATCAGAAATAAAGTGCATTTGAACCGCTGGAGCCGGACTGGTGGCAGAGGAGCCGACCTCGTTCAACCTTCCCAGAAAGGTCGAGCGCTGTTTGGCAGCTCTGTCCAAGCTGTACGCTCGGAAGGGGAAGCGCTCGCTTCAGGGGATCATTGTCAACGCGCAGACCCGCATCCATGAAGGATACAGCCACAACTGGACCGACGACACCTACGGGCACGCGCTATACCTGACGGTTCCTGACTCAATCTATCTCGCGAATGCCGATCAGCGGGAGTCCCTGCAGCAACAAATTGCCCATGACCTGAACGGACTGCACAACGTCCAGAACGAGTACATCGACAAGGTGTTCTTGGAGATGGACATTCCAGAGGACAGCGACTGGCGGCAAGACTCTGGGTTGCTCATCACCGGTACGCGGCAAGTCACTCCAGACGCCGCTAAGCGTCTATGGGCGGACGGCGATTTTCGTCTCTTCCTGAGCCACAAAGCCGAGGTGAAACGCGAGGCGGCGGCCCTCAAAAGTAGCCTGGGATATTACGGCGTCTCAGCTTTCGTCGCCCACGAGGACATCCACCCGACCAA
>CATPCO010000370.1 GCA_955652925.1 uncultured Xanthobacteraceae bacterium
ATGCAATTGCGCACCGCGGGGCCTTGGTGGGCAATGGCGGGGGTGGCCTTCATCGTCAGCGGAGTGACGGCGGCGGCGCTGAGCCGGCTTGCTTTGCCGTGGCGCCGATTGAGGCTGTTGCGGTGGGCCGCCGGAGCCGCGATCGTGTTTCTTTTGGCGGATCTCGGCCATTCTTCGGCTGGGACGGTGCGCGTCGACGCAGGCGCCAATGCCTTGGCCAGCCTGGCGGCGCTCGCCGTTGCCGCCCTTATGAGCCTGTGCGGCGCCTATTTCACCGCCCGCCGCTGAGCATCATTCACGACTTTGGGCCGTAAAATCGCCGTTTTCCCTTTCGGCAGTGGAAAAGCCTAAATAAAATCTCGGTTTGGCTCGAACCTCCGGCGGCCTCGTGCGACTAAACGCCTAGGGGTAGTCTGAGCTTCGGCACGCGTAGTCGTTGGAATTCGGGCGCGATCTATGCGGAGACCCTGATGGCATCCATTGCCGATTATGCTCCCGCGAGCTTGCAAGCGGACCGCGGGCCATCCCCTTGGGTGGCCGGGCTCCTCACCGTGCTCACTCCCGGCCTCGGGCATCTCTATATCGGCCAAGCGCGTCGCGGGATTACACTATTTGTTCTCGTTCTGATCGCCGACACCCTCCTGATGTTCGCAATGATGGGCGTGTTGGCGCGTTTCTGGATGTTTGCCACGAGTTTCGCGCTGTTGGTCGGGCTCTGGACCTACATTCTCGCCGACGCCGTCATGCGCGCCCGCCGGGCTCCACCGTCTCCGCTCCATAATAAAAATCACTGGGCCATGTATGTCGGAGCTTTTGTGATGGCCTGCTTGGTATTTGCGGCCCCTTGCATTTATGCGTGGCAAGCCCACGCGTCGGGGCGGCTGTTGTGGCTAAGTGCCAACAGCCCGAGCATGGAGCCCACGCTCGAGACCGGTGAATATTTTCTGGCTGATGCCACCTATTACCGCGCACGCAAGCCCATGCGGGGCGAAGTGGCGGTGTACAAACATCCCATGCAGCCGGAGCTTCATCGCATCAAGCGAATCGTCGCGATCGAAGGCGATCGCATCGCGATCAAGCGAGGCCACGCCATCGTAAACGGCATGGCGGTGGAGGAGCCTTACATTGAGGATAGCGGGGTAGGTGGCGCTTTTGATGATATGCCGGAAATGCGGGTGCCTCCCGGCCATGTCTTTGTGCTCGGCGACAACCGGGCCAACAGTGTCGATTCGCGAGATAGCGTGGCGCACGGCCCTGTGCCGCTCGGCAACCTGATCGGACGTGTGACCGATGTCGCTATCTCGCGTCATCTCATGCGCATGGGGCGCTGGATCGGGACGCCGAGCAATTTGTGAGGCGGCGTGGTTGGTAGCCCGGATTGAGCGTAAGCGAAATCCGGGGAGCGAGCCCCGCGTTTCGCTCCGCTCAACGCGGGCTACGATTCCCCACAATTTACCGCACCAGTTCCCGCATCGCTCTATCCAGGCCCTCCAGTGTAAGCGGGTACATGCGGCCGCTCATGAACTGCCGGATGAGCGCGATCGATTGCGTGTAGTTCCACTCGTTCTCGGCCACTGGATTAAGCCAGACGCAGGCCGGGTAGGTACGCGTCACGCGCTCCATCCAGAGCGCGCCGGCTTCAGGATTGAAGTGCTCGACCGAGCCGCCCGGAACCATGATCTCGTAGGGCGACATGGCTGCGTCCCCGATAAAAATCACCTTGTAGTCGTGCGCATACCTATGCAGCACGTCCCATGTCGGCGTCGTGCCATCCCAACGCCGCCGATTCTCCCGCCACACTTTCTCGTACAAGCAGTTGTGGAAGTAGAAATGCTCCATGTGCTTGAACTCGTTGCGCGCGGCCGAGAACAATTCCTCGGTTGCCTTGATGTGCCAGTCCATGGAGCCGCCGATATCGAAGAACAACAGGACTTTCACGGCATTGTGCCGCTCGGGACGCATCAGAATGTCCAGATAGCCCTTGTGCGCGGTCCGCTTGATGGTGCCGTCAAGGTCGAGCTCTTCGGGGGCGCCCGTGCGCGCAAACTTGCGCAACCGGCGCAGTCCCATCTTTATGTTTCGCGTGCCGAGCTCGACCTTGTCGTCGAGATCCTTGAACTCGCGACGATCCCACACCTTCACCGCACGGAAGTTGCGGTTCTTATCCTGGCCGATGCCCACGCCTTCCGGGTTGTAGCCGTAGGCGCCGAAAGGAGAAGTGCCGGCGGTGCCGATCCATTTGTTGCCGCCCTGGTGGCGGCTTTTTTGCTCGCGCAGCCGGCGGCGCAATGTTTCCAGGAGCTTGTCGAGACCTCCCATTGCCTCGATCTGGCGCTTCTCTTCCTCCGTGAGGTACTTTTCCGCGAGCTTGCGCAGCCACTCCGCTGGAATTGTGTCAGCCTCAATCGCCTCGGCCATGGTTGCGAGCCCTTTGAATACATGGCCGAAGACGCGGTCGAATTTGTCCAGGTTGCGCTCGTCTTTCACAAGCGCCGCCCGCGATAAATAATAGAAATCCTCTACCCGCTGGCCGGCCAACGCTTTGTCCATGGCCTCCATGAGCGAGAGATATTCCCGCAGCGTGACGGGAACGCCGGCAGCCTTGAGCTCGTGGAAGAAGGTCACGAACATAGCGCCGACCATAGCGCGAGCGGAGTAATCCAGGCAGCCGCCCCGGTCGGGGAATTGATTCGTGGACCGGCAAAAGATATTATCTTTATGATAATTGCAGCGAGAGAGGCTATGCGGCTCCATCCGGCCATGCAAAACGGCGACCGAGAGGTTGTTCCATTTCGTCCAGCGACCCTGTCGACCCGGATCGTAGCCGAGGTGCGCGAGGCGCTGTTCGCCAAGGCGCTCCGGCCGGGTGATTTTCTGGGGACTGAAAAGGACTTGGCGCAGCGATTTGCAGTCAGCCGGATCGTGGCGCGTGATGCGCTCCGCACGCTGGAGGCACAAGGAATTGTGGAGATCAAGGTTGGCTCCG
>CATPCO010000371.1 GCA_955652925.1 uncultured Xanthobacteraceae bacterium
GAAGCTTCGGACAACACTTCGTTTGAATGGTGAGCGCCGGACCGGGGGAGGCGCGCGCGTCAGCGCTTGAGCTTTGCCGTATACGACATGGCACCTGCCCCGCAACAAGGGCAGCTCATCGCGACGAGAATGTTTTGCTTCTGCTCCTCGCTCAGATCAGTGCGATCAAGCATCTGGCGTGTCTGCTGCGCGAACAATTCGTGCAGCGAGAGCGCAGTGGCGGAGATCGCAGGCTCCGGGAGAGATTCAGGCTTGGCAGGCACAGCCGCTTCATTTGAGATGCTGCGCTTGCGGCGTCGGGAGTTCTTCAAAAGCGGGGAAGACGCGGCGGTCTCGGCGCTCCGCCGGCGGCGTTCCCGGGGACCAGACGGGGCTTGGCCGGCAGCAGCCCCTCGCGCTGCATGCGCTTGCGGGCAAGCTTGCGAGCCCGGCGAATTGCCTCGGCCTTCTCACGCGCTTTCTTTTCGGAGGGTTTTTCGTAGTGACCGCGAAGCTTCATCTCGCGGAAAATGCCCTCGCGCTGCATCTTCTTCTTCAGCGCCTTGAGGGCCTGATCGACGTTGTTGTCACGGACGAGAACCTGCACGCATGATTCCTTCTGTTGTGGTCCTTTATGGCCCCAGATGATTGTTAAATAGGTCTGAGCCCGCCGATCTGCCGCCAAGGCGCGATCGCGCGGGCCCACCATTGGGCGCGCATGTACCAGAATCGGCGCGAAAAGTCTATTCTCGTTGCAATTACGCTTTAGATTCCCCTTCCGGCATCACCCTTGTGACGTGGCCCATTTTGCGGCCGGGGCGCACCGTCGCCTTGCCGTAGAGGTGAAGGCTTGCGCCCTCGACCGAGAGCCATTTCGCAAAATCCTCGACTTCGCTGCCGATCAGGTTGACCATCTCGATCTTGCCACGGCGCAATGGCTTGACCAGCGGCCAGCCCGCAACCGCACGGACATGCTGCTCGAACTGGGATACGGTTGCCCCGTCGAGGGTCCAATGTCCGGAATTGTGCACGCGCGGGGCGATTTCATTCACCAGTAGGCCACCGTCCTGCCGCAGGACGAACATTTCCACGGCAAATACGCCAACGTAATTGAATGCCGCCGCAATGATTTCGGCGATCCGCTTTGCTTCATCCGCAACGCTCTTCGAAACGTTTGCCGGAACACGCGAAAGCTTCAGGATGTGATCGCGATGCTCATTTTCGATGAGATCGAAGCACTCAATGCGCCCTTCGCGGCCGCGGGCGGCCACGATGGATACTTCGCGTTCGAATGCAACGAATGCTTCGAGGATGGCCGGCTGCTCGCCGATTGCACGCCAGACCGCGGCATGGTCGCTGCCCTCGCCAATGCTGATCTGGCCTTTGCCGTCATAACCGAATCGCCGGGTCTTGAGCACGGCCGGACGGCCGATTGTGCCGAGCGCCAGCGCAAGGTCTTGCTGCGAAGAGACTTGCGCGTAGCGCGCCGTTGCGATGCCGAGCCCAGTGACGAAATTCTTCTCGGTCAGTCGATCCTGTGTCGTCGCGAGGATTTGTGGATCGGGCAGCACCGGCTTGCGTGCGGATAGAAAAGTTGCGGTCGGCGCAGGCACGTTCTCGAACTCGAATGTGATCACGTCGACGTCCTCGGCGAAACGGTCGAGCGCAGAGTTGTCGGCGTAATCGGCGCAGGTGACCCGCTGCACCACCTCGAAGGCAGGCGAATCCGGACTGGGGGCAAAGACGTGGCATTTGAATCCGAGCCGCGCGGCGGCAAGCGCAAGCATGCGGCCGAGTTGCCCGCCGCCGAGAATGCCGATGGTCGAATTGGGCCGGAGCACGTCCGCGCTCTAGTCCTTCGGGCGCTTGGCGACGGCGGACGTATTGCGGGCGCGCCACTGATCAAGCCGCTTCGCTAGTCGTGAATCCGAAAGCGCGAGCACGGCGGCCGCAAGCAGTGCCGCGTTGATCGCTCCCGGCTTGCCGATCGCAAGCGTGCCGACCGGGATGCCGGCCGGCATCTGCATGATGGAAAGAAGGCTGTCCTTGCCCTCCAGCGCGTGGGTGCTCATTGGCACACCAAAGACCGGGAGTGGCGTTAGTGAGGCGGTCATTCCGGGCAGATGGGCGGCACCCCCTGCCCCGGCAATGACGACTTTGAAGCCTCGCCGGCGCGCCCCTTTGGCAAACCTGTACAGCCGGTCAGGCGTACGGTGAGCCGATACGATGAGCGCCTCGTAGTCGATGCCAAGCTCGGCCAGCGTGTCGGCCGCATATTTCATGGCGGGCCAGTCCGACTGGCTTCCCATGATGATCGCGACCGGTTTGCCCGCCATAGCCCCACGAAATCCAAAGAAGAAGGCGACGATTACAGGAGGATGTCCGGGCTGACAAGGCGACGGCCGACCGTCCACTCCATCCACATAAAAACGTTCCGGCACTCCTGCGCGGCGCATAGCTTTACCGGCTCATTACGCTTTACATAAAACGTAAATCAGTACTACACACGCCAATGATTCTGAGCTATCGTGACAGGAAGACCAGCCGCTTTGCTCAGGGCGAGTACGTGAAGGAGTTCTCGGGATTCGCGCGGCAGGCAGAGATTCGACTAGATCGTCTCGAGGCAGCGGGCAGTCTGAAAGACCTCGCTGCATTGCCCGGCAACCGTCTGGAACTGTTAACAGGTGATCGTAAAGGTCAATACAGCATCCGTATTAATCACCAATGGCGGATTTGCTTCGCGTGGCCGCAAGGCTCAGCCGGTCCGGTCAATGTGGAAATAACGGATTACCATTAGGAGGCGTATGTGGCGCGGACCCCTATTCACCCCGGCGAGCACCTTGCTGAAGAGCTAAAGGAGCTGGGCATCCCCGCTGCTGAGTTAGCACGGCAAATCAAGGTCCCAGTCAATCGTGTCACCGGGATCCTCAACGGTCAGCGCAGCATTACCGCCGACACGGCACTACGACTTGGCCATTGGTTTGGGACCAGTCCCGAATTCTGGCTCAACTTGCAAACGCTCTATGAGCTGCGGCTGGCACGAAAAGCGCTGGGTAACCGGGTCAAGAAGCTCCCCCGCCGCACGGATCGCAGTTCCAGGACGAAGCATGGTCGTGAGCCCCGCCTCCTGAGGTCGGCCTGAGCCGCCCCCCAGCGCTTAGTAAGGCGTTCTTACCGCATTTCCGCCGCCTTCCCCGTCAATTGAAGAGCCGGCGGGAGAAGACAGGGCCGCGGCATGCGCGGCGCTGTTCCTGGCATTCGGGGGGTCATCACTATGCGGGTTGCTCGCCTGACGGCCTTCGGCCTCGTTGCCGCAGCCGCCCTGTGGATCGCGTCGGGTCATTTCCTCCCGCGCGAAGGTGGCGAGCATCGCGCTGCCGCGCGTGTCGTCCGCAGCGAGCCAAAGTTGTTCCGGGTTGCGGTCGAGCGCACCAGCCTTGTTCCCCATCGCCGCAACCTCGCCATCTCCGGGCGCACGGAAGCCGACAGGCACGTCGCGATCACCGCGCGCGGCTCGGGCGTGCTGACCGATCTGCGGGTCAAACGCGGCACGGCGGTCAAGCAAGGCGACATCGTCGCCATTCTGTCTGACGAGGCGCGCGAGGCGCAGGTCATGCAAGCGCAAGCCATGGTCACCCAGAAGCGCACGGAGCTCGAGGCCAAGCGTGGGCTCATCCAGAACGGTACTTTGCCGCGCTTGCAGCTGGTCGATCTCGAGGCGCAGCTCAAATCGGCGGAAGCCGCGCTCGCCAGCGCCGAGGCCGAGCGCGATCGCGGCATTGTGCGCGCCCCATGGTCCGGCGTGATCCAGGATATCGCAGTCGAAGTGGGCCAAGCGGCGTTCTCTTTCGCCGGGCGTGAGCTTGCGGTTCTCGTTGCGCTCGATCCCATGCTTGCCGTGGCGGAAGTGGCCGAGCGCAAACTCGCCGGCATCAAGGTGGGTGAGCCTGCCGAGGTGCGCCTCGTCACCGGCGAGAGCGCGACCGGCAGGATTCGTTTCGTTTCCAAGACTGCAAGCCAGACCACGCGCACCTATCGCGTCGAGATCGAATTGCCCAATGCCGACGGCAGGATTCCCGACGGGATCACAGCCGAGGTCATTGTGCCCCAGTCGGCGGTCATGGCCACGCGGGTGCCGCGCTCGGCGCTGACTTTCTCGTCCAATGGCGTTCTCGGCGTGCGCACCGTGCGCGGCGACGGCACGGTCGAATTCGTTCCCATCACCATTGTCGAGGATGAGCAGGCAATGATGTGGGTTGCAGGCGTCGCAGACGGCACCCGCGTCATTGTGCAGGGGCAGGATTTCGTACGCGAGGGACAATCTGTCGAAGCGGTCGGTGCCCATGAGCTGACCGCGGACGCGAAGTAATGTCCCGTTTCATCGATTATGCCATCGATCATGCGCGGCTCACGATTGCCACGCTGATCTTCTTTCTGTGCGCGGGCCTGGTGGCGTATGTCACGATCGCCAAGGAGGCGGAGCCGGACATCAAGATCCCCATGATCTATGTCCAGCTCTCGCAACGCGGCATCAGTCCCGAGGATTCCGAGCGGCTGCTGCTGCGGCCCGTCGAGACGCAGCTCAAGTCCGTGGGCAACGTAAAGGAAATGCGCTCGACCGCCTTCGAGGGCGGGGGCTTTGTGCTGCTCGAGTTCGAAGCAGGCTTTGACTCCAAAGCCGCGCTGGCCGACGTGCGGGCCAAGGTCGACCAGGCCAAGCACGATTTGCCGCGCGACGTCGACGAGCCGCAGGTGCTCGAAGTCAATCTTTCGCTCTATCCCGTGCTGGTGGTGGGGCTTTCCGGCGACGTGCCCGAGCGCACGCTGCTGCGCATGGCGCGCGCCGCCAAGAACGCAATCGAGCAGGCGCCAGGGGTGCTTTCAGCCGAACTGCGCGGCGCGCGCGATGAGGCGGTCGAGATCATCCTCGATCCAACCCTGATGAGCAGCTATGGCCTCTCGCTCGATCAGCTCGGCACGCTCACGGCGTCATTCAATACGCTCATTGCCGCGGGCGCGCTCGAAGGGGAAACCGGCCGTTTCGCGGTCAAGGTGCCGTCACTCTTCGAGACCCCCCAAGACATTCTGAAAATCCCCGTGGTCGCCTCTGCGAAGGCCGCCGTGACGCTGCTCGATATCGCGCAGGTGAAGCCTACATTCAAAGACGCAACCTCGGTCACGCGCGTCAATGGCCTGCCGGCGATGACGGTCGAGGTGTCCAAGCGCACCGGCGCAAATCTCATCGAGACCGTTGACGCGGTAAAATATGTCGTCGCCGAGCTGCAAAAGACCTGGCCTTCCGCCGTCCACGTCACCTTCACCCAGGACAAATCCAAAATCATCCGGCAGATGCTGGGCGACCTGCAGAACTCGGTTGCAACCGGCGTGCTGCTCGTGGCCATCGTCATCCTGTTCGCGCTCGGCTTTCGGGCATCGATCTTCATCGGGATTGCGATACCCGCGTCTTTTCTTGCCGGCGTGCTTGGCCTCCACCTCGCGGGCTTAACCATCAACATCGTGGTGCTGTTCTCGCTCATTCTCGCGGTCGGCATGCTGGTCGACGATGCGATCATCGTGTCCGAATTCGCCGAGCGCCGCATGGCGGAAGGCATGGCGCCGCGTCCGGCTTATGCGCTGGCGGCAAAGCGCATGGCGGGGCCCGTGATCTCGGCGACGGCAACCCGCATTGCCGCATTCTCGCCGCTTCTGTTCTGGCCCGGCGTGGTCGGCCAGTTCATGAAATACCTGCCCATCACGCTCATTGCGACGCTCTCGGCCTCGCTTGCAGTTGCGTTGTTCTTTACGCCGACGCTGGGAGCCCTCGTGGGCAAGGCTGGTGCGCATTTGCATCCCGCCCACGCAAAGGGCACGGCCTCACATCGCGGCGGTCCATATATGCGCACCGTGCACGCAGCATTGCGCCACCCCGGAATGACGCTCGCACTTGCCGCCTGCCTGCTGGTCGTGGTGCAGCTTGCCTATGGCAAATGGGGCCGCGGGGTCGAATTCTTTCCGAGCGTGGAGCCTGACTACGGGCAGGTCATCGTGCACGCCCGCGGCAATCTGGCGCTCGAGGAAAAGAACCGCCTGGTCGGCGAGGTCGAACGCCGCGTGCTTAAGTTCGACGGACTCAAGACGGTCTATGCCCGAATCGGAGAGCAGCCGCGCGGCATGAGCGAGCTCACCGAGGATACCATCGGCGTGGTCCAGTTCGAATTCTCGGATTGGCGCAGCCGGCCGCCTGCGCACGAGATCATGGATGCCATCCGTGCCAAGACCGCCGACATCCCCGGCATTCTCGTCGAAGTGACGGCGCCGCGCGCGGGACCGCCCACCGGCAAGCCCATTCAGGTTCAGATCAGCGCGCTCGATCCCAAGGACCTTCCGGCGGCGGCCGAGAAGGTGTCGGCCATTGTGCGTAGCCACCCCGACATTCGCGATTTCGATGACGGCCAGCCGCTGCCCGGCATCGATTGGCAGATCCAAGTCGACAAAGCCGAAGCGGCAAAATATGGCGCTGGCATCGGCACCGTGGGCAGTGCCATCCAGCTTGTCACCAATGGGCTCAAGGCAACCGAATACCGGCCGGTCGAAAGCGACAAGTCAGTAGACATCCTCGTGCGCTTTCCACCCGAGCGGCGCAGCCTTGATGCCATCGATGACCTGCGGGTGCAGACCGCCGCGGGGCACGTGCCCATCGGCAATTTCGTGCAGCGCGTCGCGAGCCCGCGCGTGGGCTACATCAATCGGGTCAATAGCAGCCGAGTAACGACCGTGTCGGCCAATGTTGCCGAAGGCGTGCAGTCCGCAAAGGTGCAGCAAGAAATCACGAATGCGCTCGCGCAAGCCAGCCTGGGCCCCGGCGTGAGTTTCAAGCTCAAGGGCGAGGACGAGGAGCGCGCCAAGGCCTCGGCGTTTCTGCTCAAGGCATTCGGCACCGCGATCTTCTTGATCTTTGCGATCCTGCTGGCACAGTTCAACAAACTCACCTCGGTCGGCCTCGTGCTCACCGCGGTCGTGCTCTCGACATTCGGCGTCATGCTCGGCCTGATGGTGATGGGGCAGGCCTTCGGCGTCGTCATGGCCGGCATTGGCGTGATCGCCAATGCGGGCGTGATCGTGAACAACAATATCGTGCTCATTGATACCTACGATCGGCTGCGCCGGGAGGGCGTCGCGGCCTATGACGCAATCGTGGAGACCTGCCGCGAGCGAGCCCGCCCGGTGGTCCTCACCGCCGCAACCGCAATCCTGGGCGTGCTGCCCATTGCGTTCGGTGTGAACGTCGAGTTCCTCGCGCGTGAGATTACGGTCGGCGCGCCCGCGACGCAGTGGTGGATCAATCTTTCGACCGCCATCGTTTTCGGGCTCGGCTTTGCGACGGTGCTGAGCTTGGTCGTGACGCCGGCAGCCCTCATGGCGATCGAGAAACTGCGCGAGCAACGGTTGCGCGTGGCGGCCAGGCTGCGAAGCAAGGTGCTTGCACGCGCCTGACGCGAGGTCATTCGTTCATCGAGTGAGCAGTAAGCTAGTAGCCCGGATTGAGCGAAGCGAAATCCGGGGACCCCCGCGTTTCGCTCCGCTCAACGCGGGCTACCGCTCTACTCACTATTCACCAGAACCAGCGAAACCACGGGTTCGACGGCGGCGCTTTATAGACCGGAGTTCCAATCGTGACCGTTCCCGATTGGATGGAGGTCCGTTTCGGCTTGGCCTTGCTTGCGGCGGATTTCTTATCGCCGCTCGTGATCGCTTTGGCATCCGCAGGCGTGCCCGCCTTCGTACCCGTAAGGGCGGCGATGCGTTGACGCGCTTCGGCGGCATGAGCGCCATTCGGAAAATTCCGCAAATAGTCCTGGAAGGCGGCAAGCGATCCGCTGCGCTGCGCCTCATCCCATGCTTTCTCGTCAGCTTCCTTGCGCGCCTGCTGTTCCAGCGCAGCCAGCCGTTGGCGGGCTTCGCCGGCGTGTGCACCATTTGGAAATTGGCGCAGATAATCGGCAAGTGAAACCTGCGTTCCAAGGCGCAGAGCCTCCTGCCAGCTGTTCTCATCGGCCTGCCGCCGCGCCTCCTGGTCGAGCGCGGCCCCCCGCTCACGCGCCTCGGCAGCATGGGCACCCTCGGGGAAATCCCGAAGATAGTCCGCGTAGGCGGCTGCGGTATCAGCCTGCCTGGCCGCGGCCCAGGCTCTTTCATCCGCATCCTTGCGGGCCTGCGCCTCAAGCGTGGCGATGCGCTCGCGCGCCTCGGCCGCATGCATGCCGTTCGGGAAATTCTGCAAGTAGTCCGTAAATGCGCCGAGTGTGCCGCTGCGAACCGCCTGCACCCACATGTTCTCATCGGCGTCGCGCAGCACCTGCTCAGAGGTGCCCTCGGGCGGGCTCGAACTCTGTTGCTCCGATTGATCGGAACAGCCTGCAAGAAAACCGACGCTCGCAACCGCACTGAAAAGGACGCTCATGCACAATGCAACACGAGCAGTCCGCGTGAGCGCATGGAATGCACGCAACATCGACGACGCTCTACGCTACCCGCAGCTACACGAAAGTCAGAAGAGTATTGGGCGAGAATAGAAATGATCCGTTGACGATCCGTTATTTCTGCATAAAGCCCGCGCGCCTGACACTAAGACATTGATTTCATTGATGCCTGTAGGGCCGGGTTTCAAACCCGCCCTGGTTCGGCATTCACGGTGTGCGCGGCTGATCGCGACCGTGATGTGCTTCCCCGCCCGGGGTTTGCGGGATGCTTGTCATATGCGATTGCCCTGGGGTTCCAGGCAAGAAGGCTGGGCAAATCCCCTCGCCTGCTGCTAAATGGAATGTCTGATTACTGATTACTGATTACTGACGACTGATTCCTGATCCCTGGTAGGAGCAAGAAATGGCCAAGGACGCCATCGTCTCGGAAGAGCTGGCAAAGAAATTCGCGACCGAAAAGGATACCCCCTATCTGCGCTGGGTGCGCGGGGAAGGACTCGACATCATCGGCGCGCATTATGTGCGAAATCTGCGCACGGTCGAGCTCAAGCCATGGGCGCGGCGCGGCGGCGCGGGCGTCTACATCAATCATGAGGCGTCACGCACGTCGAACGATTGCTATGTGTGCGAGATCCCATCCGGAAAGAGGCTCGCGCCGCAACGGCAGCTGTTCGAGGAGATGATCCTGGTGCTCGACGGCCGCGGCTCGACGACGGTGTGGAACGACGCGGGCAAGCGCATCACGTTCGAATGGAAGCAGGGCGCGATATTCGCCATCCCGCTCAACTGCTGGCACCAGCATTTCAACGGCTCCGGCCAGATGCCGGCGCGCTTTGTCGCCGTGACCAATGCGCCACCCGTGATCAATCTCTACGAGGATATCGACTTCGTCTTCAACACCGCCCACGATTTCAACGACCGGTTCAACGGCGAGCCCGATTATTTCAGCGCGAAAGGCGAGCAGAAGGGCTTTCTTCTGATCACCAATTTCGTGGCGGACGCCGTCAATCTGCCGCTCATCAGCGCAAAGGAGCGCGGCGCCGGCGGTGGACATATCCGGTTCAACATGGCCAAAGGCTCCATGAACAGCCACATCTCGCAGTTTCCGATCGGCACCTACAAGAAGGGGCACGCGCACGGCCCGGGGGCCCACGTCATCATTCTCTCGGGCGAGGGCTATTCGTTGATGTGGCCGGAAGGCGATGAGCCGCGCCGCTATGATTGGCAAATCGGCACGCTGATCGTTCCCCCGAACATGTGGTTTCATCAGCATTTCAACAGCGGCACCACCCCGGCGCGTTATCTCGCCTTCAAGCACGAGGGCGTATCCATTCGAAACGCACAGGGCGTGCCCAAAGCCTGGATCAGCCGCCGGCTCGGCGGCGATCAGATCGACTACGCCGACGAGGGAGCGTCAATCCGGAAAATCTTCACGGACGAGCTGGCAAAGCATGGCCTCACCCCGCGCATGGACCAGGCCTACGCCCAGGAGCTCGCCGATCTGCCGCC
>CATPCO010000372.1 GCA_955652925.1 uncultured Xanthobacteraceae bacterium
GCAGATTGGGAATGAGCAGGGGTTCGCCGTAAATGCTGGGTGCAACCATCGGCTGCGCATTGGTGAACTCGTCCAGCATCCGGCGGGCCGCCGCCAAATCCATGATGCCCTTGACCCCATCGATTGTGTTCTCGTCCTCCAATCCCCAGACCGGGCACATGTGGCAACGCAAATTGCAGCGCGTTGCGTAATCGATGAGGAGCCGCTCCGGCATCTCCGCAACGGGGCGGGGTTTCCAGTTGTACTTCGGGTCAACCCATTCAGCGTCGGACCAATCGCGCATCGCCCCTCCGTAAGCCACTGAAATTCCATGATGTTTCGTGGCGCAACGAGCTTTCACCCGTTGTCGTGGGGTGTTATAACCGCCGCGGCCGGAATCACAAGCAAATTCACCGCCAACCTATTGCGGTTCCATCCTGCCGCGCAAAACCGGAAAACTGCATTTTGCCTCCAGTGAACTTTCTCACATCGCGCACACTGTTGCGGATTGGACATGCCGTGGCGGCCCTGCTCGTGCTGGAAGATGGCCGCTATATCATGCAGTTACGGGACGAAGTTCCCGACATCTGGTATCCAGGCCATTGGGGCTTATTTGGCGGCGGCGTCGATACGGGAGAGGATGACATTGCGGCCTTGCGCAGGGAGCTATGGGAGGAGCTCGAATTGGACCTGGGCGAAGCGCGACCCTTTGTGGTTCTGAACTACGATCTGCAGCCCATCGGTCTGAATTGCTATTTTCGCCGGTATTTTGAAGTTGCGGTCAGCACGGCCGCCTGGAAGCGGGCGGTGCTGCATGAGGGAAGTGACGTGCGCGCACTGCCAGGCGAGGAGGCATTATCGTTACCATGGCTATCGCCGTATGATGCATTTGCTTTGTTTCTCCACCACAATCGCGCCCGGCTGGCAGGTTCAATTTATGCGCCTCCATCCTCAACATGATCTGATGGCGAGCTTCTCGTGAAACCAGATTACGCAATGGCGCGAGCCGATATCATCCACGGGATCCTTGCGTTCCGTATTTGGACGAGGCTCGGTTGGCAGGAGGTCAAGCGCCGCTACCGACGCACGGTCTTTGGGCCGTTTTGGGCCACGTTGAGCATCGCCATGTTCATCGGCGGTATGGTGTTCATTTGGGCGCCGTTGTTCAAAGCAGATGTCAGCTCTTATCTGCCCTGGCTGAGCGCCGGGCTCGTCGTGTGGAGCTTTGCGACGACAATGATTACCGAGGGATGCGGGACGTATACTGCGGCCGTCGGTCTCATCACACAACTCAACTTTCCTTATACCGTACTAAATTTCATGGTGGTCTGGAGAAATATCATTGTCTTCCTCCACAACGTGCTGATCGTGGTTGTTGTCGTCATAGCGCTCCATGTCCCAGTTTCCTGGGAAACGCTGTTGTTGATACCCGGAATGATGATCGTGGCGGTGAACGGGGTGTGGATGACCGTCCTGTTCGGGATGGCCAGCGCGCGGTTCCGAGACATCCCCCCGCTTGTCGGGAACCTGATTCAGGTCTTGATGTTCGTAACACCTATATTTTGGCTGGCCACACAGCTGGGAGGCGAATCACAGCCCATCGTGCGATACAATTTCATGTATCATTTAGTTCAAGTCATGCGAGCTCCAATGCTGGGGACTGCTCCGTCACAGCTTACTTACGCAATCACGCTCGCCGGGGCAGTGATCGGGTGGCTTGTGACTTTTGATATCTATGCGCGTTTTCGGCGGCGCATTGCTTTTTGGCTCTAAAGGCAATTGGTAGCTTGATGGCGATCTTCGCAGAGGATGTTACGATCGATTACCCCATATACGGGGGAAGTCACCGCAGCCTGCGGCAGACCCTGTTCGCCCGTACCGGTGGACTGATTCGCCAGGAACGAACGGGGCGCCAGCAGCGCACTATTGTACGGGCGCTCGATCGCGTCTCGTTTACACTTCAGAATGGAGATCGGCTCGGCCTCATTGGACATAACGGAGCGGGAAAGTCGACGCTGCTGAAAGTGCTCGCCGGGGTGTACCAGCCGGACTCCGGGGCGATGCGGATCGAAGGACGTGTTTCGCCGCTGTTCAATTCCGCCCCGGGCCTTGATCCCGATGATAACGGATACGAAAACATCACAACGTGCGGCATGTTTCTTGGGATGTCTCGGCAGGAAATCAAACGCAAGCTTCCCGACATCATCGCGTTCTGCGAATTGGGGGAGTACCTTGACCTCCCGGTGCGAACCTATTCGAACGGAATGGTGGCACGGCTGGCGTTTGCGATTGCAACCTCGATCGATCCGGACATTCTGCTGCTGGATGAGGGATTGGGCGGCGGCGATGCTGCATTTGCGGAGCGTGCCGAAGCCCGGATGAAGGCGCTCCTCCAGCGTACCCGCATCCTCGTCCTGGCAAGCCATTCCGACGCGCTGATCAAGACGATGTGCAACCGGGCAATGCTGCTGGAGAAGGGCAAGCTCATCGCGATCGGACCCGTCGATGAAATTCTAAATCGCTATCACCACCGTCTCGCCCACGCACAAGTCGCATAACAACGTGAAGTTCTCCACCATCTCGGTCGATTTCATCGAGAATACCGGCAGCGAGCCCATATTTCCGCACGATGTCATTCGTCTTAACCCCGGCGCTCGGATCATCAAATCAAGGATCTGCGGCCCATTGTTTCTCAACAAGAACTCACAGGTTGGGCCGGATGTCGTCACTGGAAAATACTTCGGCATGAATGAGAGCTGCTTCGTTGCGCGCGCGACCGTCGGATCATTTGGAGCGATTGGTGCGCGCACCGCGATCAATCCATTCAATCATCCCACCAGTTGGCTAAGCACGAACGAGTTCCAGTATCATCCCAAGTCGTTCGATTGGGTCGAGGAATACATCGAGTTCGTCCGGCTCGACCGCACTCCCGACATGTTCAAACACGTGACCGTGGGAAATGACGTGTGGACCGGCCACAACGTGAACGTCATGTCCGGGGTCAACGTCGGCGATGGGGTCGTCATTGCCGCGGGCTCAGTCGTCACCAAGGACGTTCCCCCTTACGCTATTGTCGGGGGTGTCCCGGCCACGGTGATCCGCTATCGCTTTCCCGAGAAGACCATCGAGCGGCTGTTACGGGTGAAGTGGTGGGAGCTGGAACTCGCACAGCTCAGCGGTCTTCCCTTCCGCGATGTCGAGCGCTGCCTAGACATGATCGAGGAGATCAAGGCAAAAGCGCCAGTGGCGGTCAGCTGAACTATGGCGAGCCGGGAAGCCGCCGCCTTCCATCCGATCCTGCAGCATTTTGGCGTCCCACGCGACGGGGCTCTAATCGTTCACAGTGCCATTGCGAGGCTCAGTCGTCGAGGCTTCCGCGCCGAAGGCATTATCGAGGCGCTGCTTGATTACCTGCGTGACGGCAATCTTTTCATGCCGACGATGACGTGGCGCACCGTGACACCCGAGCATCCAAACTGGGATGAGCTTGAGACCCCTTCCCATACAGGAGTGCTCACAGAGATCTTTCGCACGCGCTATGCGACGGCGCGCAGCATTCACCCCACGCACTCGGTGGCTGGATTTGGCCCGGCAGCGCGTCTACTGCTCTCGCGCCATCATGTCGATACGACTCCGGTGTCCGCTAACAGCCCTTATGGGCTGCTGCGGGACTATGAAACCTACATTTTGATGGTCGGGGTGGGACTGGAGACGGCGACTGCAATTCATCTTCCTGAAGAGACCATCAACGTTGAGTTCTATGTACGTCCGGCAGAGACAGCTTGGCTCTATCCGTGTCGGGACCGGAATGAAACCGTGCATCATGTCCGGGCGCGCCGCCATTGGAGGCTCGATCGCGATTTCAATCAGTTCGGATCGCCGCTGATTGCCAAGGGGCAACTCAAGATCGGGACAATCGAAGGCTGTCCCTATGCCATCGTCTCGCAGCGCGATCTACTGCGCGACGTCTTTGCTGCTCTCATCGATAACCCTCGAGCAACGTTGAGCGTCACAGCACAGCAGGACATGCATAGTGTCCCAGCGACCTCGGCGGGGGTGTTTTAGCTGGGGGTCGGCATCGGACGACACGTCAGTTTAACGCCCAGGATGAGAAAAGCCTGCACGCCCGTGATGAGATTGGCCCAAAGGATGGCATGAGCGCCTGTGAGGCTCCCATAGGCCACCCAGAGGACCATCATAAGAGAGCGACGATCAACCAGCTGGCTGAAATGTCGCCAGCAGACCGTGTGCGCCAGGTCCGGATCACCTGAGGTAAGAGCGACAATGCCGACAGTGTTGTTGCAAATACGCCGAGAACGGTGACCGTCGCCTCGTGCATTGCGAATCTCCGTGCTGAGCCGTTCCGCGCCAGGCTATAATTGGGCGGTTCTGAGCCCCGTTGGGATGACGGTTACTTCTTGAAATACTTTTCCACCTTGACGATCGCCTTCACGCAATCTTTGGATTCCTGCTCACGGTAATTCTCGTTGAGGTAAATGTTGAACGAGCGGTCCCGAATACTGCGCGCATTCGGCGTGTCGAAATCATCGGCAAGATAGGGCTTGATGTAGGGCCATTCGCAAACGACGTATTTGTAGTGCGGGTTTAGATCGATCCCTTCCGCCCGTATCGCCTCGGCAAACTCGACCTTGCTGCACCTGATGGCGTCGACATCCACAATCACCGGGAAGTAAAACGGCGAGCTTGCCGGCATAAAACGATAGCCGCGACACACATCGGAAGCGTCATAGAGCCGCGCCACGAAGTCGGAGACGAAGGCGAGGCGACTCACAATGGTGGACGGAAGGCGCTTGAGAGAGGCCAAGCCGATCGCGCATGAGATCTCATCAGTGTGATGGTTGAGGGCAGGCGCGAGATAAGTCGCGGGGTTTCGGTCGTCGAAGTCCTCCCGCCAGCGGGGCTTACCCCGGTCGGCGTGGACCAATGCGTTGCGGAAGACCTGCAAGTCGCGCGAGTAGATGAGCCCACCGGACGGTCCCGTCATATGGGCCTTGCGGTACATGGTCGAAAATGCCGCGATATCCCCGAACGTGCCGACCGGCTTGGCCCTATGCTTGGC
>CATPCO010000373.1 GCA_955652925.1 uncultured Xanthobacteraceae bacterium
CGGCCGAAACCGTGCTTGCCGCCTCGCAAGCTGTGGAGAAGGCAGCGGACGACCTGCGCATCGAGGTCGAAGGCTTTCTCGAAAAAGTCGCCGTGTAGGGTGGGCAAAGCGCGCGCATCGCAGACAAGTTTACGCAGTCTGCGCAAGCTTGACTGCGTCCGCACTGTGCCCACGCGTGTCTAGCCACGCCTCTGACCGCGTGGGCACGTCGCGCGCGATCACCTGTGCGCGCAGAAAATAGATCGGGAGCGCGCGCCTTTGCCCACCCTACTACGGTTCGCGCGATCTCCCCGATACACTTTGCCCATCCTACGATTTATCTCCCCGATACACGGGGTCCGGCTGTGCGAAGAAGCTTGCCAGGATGTGGTAGCAGATCGCGTAGTTCTTCTGATGGAAAGACGCATGCGCAATGCCTGGCATTACCGCGAGCTGTTTGTCCGGGTTCGGCAGCTTCTCGAAAAACTGCATGAGATCTTGCAAGCCCGCGATTCCGTCGTATTCGCCGCGCATGATGAGCGTCGGTACAGTGATTTTTTCAGGATCGCAGACCGGCAGATTGGCGCACATGTCAACGTAAGTGCCGGTCGGCACCGAATCGTCGAGCGCGAGAATGGCATCGGCGAAGGCTTCGATCACGGCATCGTCGGCGGTGCCGGGATGATCGCGCTCGAAAATCGAGCGCACGAATTTGCGATCGATCGGCCGCCGGTTCTTGGCGCGGAACTCGGGCAGCCGCTTTCTGCGTTCGGCAAGCGTGGGAGAGCCTGCACCGGTCCATACCATTGCATCAAGCACAAGCCGCGCCACCATGCCGGGATGGTGTTGGGCAAACAGCGCCGCGCGCAGCGCCCCTGACGATATGCCGTACACCAGCAACGGCTGTTTGCCTCGAAGATTCTGGATGTAAGTCGCAGCCGCGAAGCAATCGTCCGCGCCGTAGGAAATCGGCGCGTTGTTGTCGCGGTCCTTGGTGGAACGGCCGTAGCCTTCCATGTCGACGCACCAGGTGTCGTATCCACGCGCGGCGAAGAACTCCATCACGGAGGAGTCCGGCCGGCCCGGCACGTGCAGATCGAAGGTCGGCTGCGAGGCCATGGATGACCCATGCACGAAAAGGATCCGCCCCGCAGCCCCGGACGGATCGCCGGCATGCTTGTTCCAGAGAAAGAGCTTTACGCCGCCATCTTTCTCCGTCCAATGCTCGGTCCCACTCATGCGCAGCGGCTTGTTCATGCCGTTACTCCCCCTTGATTGCGTTGTCTCTGATAACCCTCGCCCACCGGTCGATTTCCGATTGCACGAAGGAGCCAAACTCGTCGGGCGCCATCATCATCGGCGCGGCTCCCTGTTTTTCCCAGGACTGCTTGATGTCAGGTCGAGCGATGATGGAGTTGATCGCCTTATTCAGGAACGCGACGATTTGTGGCGGTGTCCCCGCCGGAGCCATGACACCGAGCCAGATGGTCACCTCATAACCCCGCACGCCCGCCTCCGAAAGGGTTGGCACGTCGGGCAGTATGGCTGAGCGTACCTTGCCGGTTGTCCCCAGGGCTTTCACTCTTCCCGCCGCAACCATCTGGGCCATGGTCGGCACGGAATCAAACATCATGTCGACTTGGCCGCTGATGATGTCGTTGCGGGCGCCGGTGCTGCCCTTATACGGCACATGCACAATGTCGGTGGCGGTCAGATTTTTAAACAGCTCGGCGGCCATGTGGTAATTCGAGCCTACTCCGGAGGACGCATAGTTGAGCGCCCCTGGTTTGGACTTCGCGAGCGCGATGAATTCCTGGACGTTGCTCACCGGGAGCGACGGGTGCACGACCATGACCAGCTCGGATTTGAGCAGCGAGGCGATCGGGACGAAGTCGCGCATGAGCTTGAATGGCTTGTTCGGGACGAGGGTCTCGGTCGTCGTCTGCGTCGCCGAAACCATCAACAATGTGTAGCCGTCCGGCGGCGATTTTGCTGCGGCCTCGGAGCCGATGATCGTGCCGGCACCGGGCCGATTCTCCATCACGAAAGGCTGATGCAGGCTGTGATGGAGTTCTTCCGAAATCACTCGGGTGAAGACGTCGGTCGGACCACCGAGACCAAACGGCACAATCACCTTGACGGGCCGGGATGGATAATCCTCCGCCGCAGCCGGTGAATACGGCGGGATCGACAAAAGCAACAGGAAGAGTGCAGCGGCTGCTCGAAACATGCTCAAGACGATTCAAGATTGGGTCTGCTCCACGGCAATAAGTTTCTGCAGTATCTGCTTGTAGCGAACCGGGCCAACATCAATCGCCAGAATGACGGGGTCGACCGGCGTCTGCGCGCTTTCGATGACCTCCTGCTGCGCCTCTATCACGGGCGCGTCCTGCTCCTCGAATGCGAACCGGCGCGTGGTCGATATCTTTTGTTGAATTTGCGCGTTCAACGCATCATCGGTAGTCATGACGTTGAAGCGCACGGCCGTGAAAAAGTAATGGGTTGTCCTGTCGCTCTCGGGCGTGAGCATATGGATGGCGTGATAGCCCGTGCCACTTTCGGGCCGGGCTCCCGTACTGCAAATTCCGGTGACCAGGCGCAGATTGCTGGGCGGCATCCAGCGCATATGGGTGAACTTGTCCACCCGATCCGGCAGCGAGGGCATGAGGATAGCAAACAATCCCGGAGCGATCGCGTTGGGGGCGTGGCGCGAGACAATCACGTCATCGCCTTCCCGCTCGACCGAGATTTCGGATTCGACCGTGTCCGAATTTCCGAGAATGCCATCGTGCAGATAGCTCGTGTGGCTCAGATCGAGCAGGTTATCGATGATGAGCTCGTAATTGGCCCGAATGGTGATGTGGTCACGCTTGGTCGCGTGCATTTCCGGCACATTGTCGAGCACGCTGAAGTCCGGCACCTTTGATTCATCGGACGGCTCGCTCCCCATCCAGATCCAGATTGCCTTGTGTCTTTCCGTGACCGGGTAGCTTCGCACGCGCGCCCGCGGAGGAATGCTTTTCGTTCCATGCGGGTTGCGCACGCAGGCGCCGGACGCGTCGAATTCGAGCCCATGATAGGGACATTGCACCCTGTCGCCGCGGATGACCTTGCCCATGTGCAACGGAGCAAACCGGTGCGGACAGCGGTCCTCCAGAGCGGCGACGCTTCCATCCGCTTTCCGATAGAGCACGACCGGCTCTTTGAGAATGGTGCGGCCGAGCAATTGCTCCTCGGCGAGATCGTCTGACCAGGCGGCGACATACCAGGCGTTGCGCAGATACGTGCCGCTGATCATCTTTTTCTTGCTGTCGAGAAGCGCCGGATCGGGCTCTACTGCGCGTGCCATCGTATGTCTCCGTTGCGGGATTATCTTTCGCGAAATCCTTGCCGGTCAAGGCACGGC
Organism: uncultured Xanthobacteraceae bacterium; assembly: GCA_955652925.1. Lineage (GTDB taxonomy): Bacteria > Pseudomonadota > Alphaproteobacteria > Rhizobiales > Xanthobacteraceae > VAZQ01. The sequence continues at coordinate 3,386 of CATPCO010000373.1, forward strand.
TGAAGGTCCTACCGAACAGCAACGCGCGCGACAAGTTCGCTCCGGAGTTCATCCAGCGCACCGGCGAACGGATGAAACGTAAAGTGCACGACGTGGCGCCCGGCGGGAACGACGACGCCGCGGAAAATGACATTGGCGGCGAGGATCTCGGTCTTGGCGCCATCGACGGCGGCCCGCCACCACGGATCCCAGACATCGTTGAGCAGGAGAATTCCGCCGCCGGGAGCATTCACCTCCACGAGAACTTCGGTGTTGGCGTATTTCAACAACCGGGCACTGCCGGGCGGCGCAGTACCGCCCCCGCCAAATCCCGCCGGGGCATGCTCCAGCAGCACCGTCCGGCGCGGATCAATATCGGGCCAACCGCTACGCAAGACCTCGGCAAAATCGGCAAGCTGCCACTGCGTGATCAACATCACGCGCGGCAGCGCGCGCGGATTCTCATAGATGTACGCATCCTTGGTATGCGCAAGGAATTTCAG
>CATPCO010000374.1 GCA_955652925.1 uncultured Xanthobacteraceae bacterium
CGGCACAAACAGCAATGACAGCAGAGTGGATACGAGCAGGCCGCCAATGACCGCGATCGCCATGGGCGAGCGAAACTCGCCGCCCTGTCCCAGTCCCAAAGCGCTCGGAGCCATGCCAGCGGCCATGGCGATCGTCGTCATCACGATGGGTCGCGCCCGTTTGTGACCTGCATCGATGATCGCGGCAGTGCGGTCGACCCCCTGGTGGATATTCTCAATCGCAAAATCCACCAGCATGATCGCTTTCTTGCTGACGATCCCCATCAGCATGAGAATGCCAATGACAACTGGAGTGCTGATCGTCAGTTTTGCGAGAAGAAGCGCCATGATCGCTCCTGCGACCGACAATGGCAGCGAGAACATGATCGTCAGTGGTTGTAGCAAGCTCGCGAAAAGCACGGCGAGAACGATGTAAACCGCAGTGAGCCCATTGCGCATGGCAGTGCCGAAACCTTGGAACAGCTCGTCCTGCAGCTCGGCATCGCCGCCCTCGGAGACGACGATGCCCGGCGGGAGACTCTTCATTATTGGAAGAGCCCTCACGGCTTCCAATGCTTCGCTGAGGGCTGCCCCGGGGGCGAGATCGGCCTCGACACTGGCCTGCCGTTGCCGATCGTGCCGATTGATGCTGATCGGGCCTTCTCCAAAGTTGATGTCGGCAAGCGCTGCGAGCGGCACCAGGAAGCCCCGTGGAGACGGCACGCGTATCTGCTCCAGAACCTGCCGATCGGAACGGGCTTGTTCTTCCAGAAGCACACGGATGGGAACTGTGCGATCCCCGGCATCGAAGCGAGCAAGCGCTGGGGCGACATCACCGATAGTGGCGACGCGGATCGTTTCCGACAAGCTTTCAGTCGTAATGCCCAAGCGAACGGCCAAATCCCGGCGCGGATAGATCCGCAGCTCCGGGCGGTTGAGCGTTGCCGTGGACACGACGTTGAAAACCATCGAAAGGCGCCGCATCTGACCGGCGAGTTCAGCCCCCACGTTCGCCACGGTGGCATTGTCGCTGCCCGTGACAATGAAGGTAACGTCGCGCTGTCCGCTAGTTTCGTCGAGGAACCAGTATCGAATGTCAGGTACGTTCAGAAGATCCCGGCTGATCGCCTGTTCGAGCTCTTGCTGCGAGAGCGACCTCTTGGAGGCCGGTACATAACGAATCGTGAGCGTCGCCTTGCGCACCTCAAGCGTGGAGGGCGGAACCCGTCCGCCATCGACAAAGATGCTTTCGACTTCCGGCCGGCTGCGCAGGCGATTTGCAATGGTGTCCGTGACGGCTTGCGTATCGCTGAGCTGCGAGCCGGGCGACAGATCCACGACAAGCACCGAACGCGCGGTATCGAAGGGAGGCAGAAAACCCGTCGCCAGAGAACCCGCCGCCCACATCGTCACGACGAACACCAACAAGCCAACACCTATCGTGGCGAAGCGGTGCCTGACCGACCATCTGAGAAGCTGATGGTAATGACGCGTGACGAAGCCATCAGCCTTCTCTCCGTGCTGGTGTGGCTTGAGGAAATAGGCCGCCAGCATCGGCGTAATGAACCGCGCGCAAAGCAAAGAAAACAGCACTTGCACCGACACAGTCATTCCGAATTGCTTGAAGAACTGTCCCGGAACAGAAGACATGAAGCTCGCGGGAAGAAACACCGCGACGATTGTGAGGCTGATGGCAATGACTGCAAGGCCTATTTCGTCGGCTGCTTCGAGCGCAGCCTGATAGGGCGATTTGCCCATTTTGATATGCCGCACAATGTTTTCGATCTCGACGATCGCGTCGTCAACCAGAATGCCGGTTGTGAGCACGATCGCGAGCAGGCTCACCACGTTGAGCGAGAAGCCGAGCGCGCTCAAGACCCAGAACGAGGGAATGATCGAAATCGGCAGGGTCAGTGCCGCGATGATGGTCGCGCGTACATCCCGCAAAAATAAAAACACGACGATAATGGCCAGCGCTGCGCCCTCGTAAAGCGCGTGCATGGCCTCCCGGTAGTTTCCGAGCGTATAGGTGACAGAGTTATCGATCAATTTGAGGTCGATGTCCGGATTGGCTGCCTTGATCTTTTCCAACCGTGCAGCGACTGCGTCTTCGACCTCAACATCGCTGGCGCCTTTCGCGCGCGTAATGCTGAAGCCGACCACGGGCGCGCCGTTGAAGCGGGCGAAGGTGCGACGTTCGGCAACCGTATCGGTCACGAGGCCAAGATCATCGAGCCGCACCTCGCCGCCCGTGGGCAGCGCGATTCTGGTCGCGGCGAGTTCCGCAACCGTTTTGGCGCCCGCAAGCGTGCGAATCGCCTGGTCGCGAGCACCGATCTCGGCGCGCCCTCCGGCAAGATCGACGTTGCTGCCGCGAAGCTGCCGACTCACATCGAGCGGTGTCAAACCGACGCCCTGCAGCCGAACCGGATCGAGTCCGACTCGAATCTCTCGCTCAACGCTTCCGATGCGCTCGACGCTCGCCACGCCACGCAGACCTTGCAAGGCGCGGATGACCACGTCTTCCACGAACCATGAGATCTGCTCCGGCGTTTTGCTCGGTGCGATCGCGGCATAGGTGAGAATTGGAAGCCCTGCAATGTCGACCCGCTGGATCATAGGGTCATCGATGCCGCGTGGCAGATCCAGACGAATGCGCGTGACCGCGTCTTTTACATCGTTGAGCGCGCGATCCTGATCGGTTTCCAATCTGAAAATGATTGTCGTGCTCGAAATGCCGTCGGTGATTATTGAATCGATGTGATGCGCACCCTCGACGCCGGCGACGGCGTCCTCGACCTTCTTGGCGACCTGCGATTCGAGCTCTGCTGGGCTTGCGCCGAATTGCGTGATCACAACCGCTATAACGGGAACATCGACATTCGGCATCCGCGTGATGGGCAGCTTCTGGAAACTCACCAGACCAATCGCGATAATTGCCGCGGTGGCCACAATAGGCGGAAGCGGATTTCGGATCGACCACGCCGAAACGTTGAGCGCCATCAATATTCTCCGCGCAATTCGGCGAAAAACCGGCCCACGTTATCGCCGCGGCTTCGCAAAAAGCAACACAGTTTTCGATCAATGCCGATCTATGCCGAGAATCCAGGCGCCGGACACCGAGCGCCCGTTGGCTCCTGTTGCGGGAGACACCGCGCGCCGGGCGGCGGCTTGCAATTGCACCTGACCGTCCATTTGAATCGACAGCGAAACCGTGAATTAATGTCGATTCCGCGGCCATAGCCGTCTGCCGGTCTGACCGCCACGATATGATACCGCCCCTGCAACCGCGAGGTAGCTAATGACCCCTCAACGTTCGGAAAAGATTGCGCATGCCGTCGAGCGCGGGATCTCACGGTGGCGGGAGTCAAATGCTGCCAGGGCGCCTCGCATCCGGGCAACAACAAGCGCCGACGTCATCCAACCGATGCCCCGCCGAAAACCGGCGCACTCGGTCGACGTCGCTCATGTGATCTTGCCCATGGCGAAGAGGCCCGTGTTCAAGCCGGGAATTGTTCGGCCTTTGCAGCGGATATTCGTTTGGTTCTGGCTCTGTGTTAAATACTTTGGCGGAAATGCCCTTGATCGATTGCGCGGTCGCGCTTCGATCCAGCGCCGCGCGGTGCGGCTGCGGGAATTGTTCGAGAGCGCCGGCGCAAGCCTTGCCAAGCTTGGGCAGCAGCTGTCGCTGCGCGCCGACATCCTGCCATATGCCTACTGTGCCGAATTGAGCAAGATGCTCGACCAATCTCCGGCATTTCCCACTGCGCAGGCGATTGAGATCATCGAGCGCAACGTCGGACGTGCGCTTAACGAAATCTTCGAGACCTTTGATCCAGAACCGATCGGGTCGGCATCGCTGGCATGTGTGTGGCAAGCGAGGTTGAAGTCCGGCGAGCACGTTGCCGTGAAAGTGCGGCGGCCCGGAATTGGTCCCCTGCTCTCTGCGGATTTGCGTGCCCTGGAATGGCTTCTCATGCTGGGCGAAATGCTCACCGTCATCAAACCGGGTCAGACGAAGGATCTTCGTAAAGACCTTCGCATCATGCTGATGGGCGAGCTCAACTTCCGGATGGAAGCTCGTTACAACGAAATGTTCCGGCTGCGCGCGGAGAAGGAGGCCCAGGGCGTTACCGCGCCACGCGTCTTCTTTGACTATTGCAGTGATGAAGTTCTGGTCAACGAGCTGGTTTCCGGAATTTGGATGTGGGAGCTGATGGCGGCCGTCGATCGAAAGGACCAGGAATTCCTGTTGAGGGCGCGAAGCCAGGGTATTGACCCTACCGTGGTGGCGCGCCGTATCGTGCAAACGACTCATCGCCAGTTGCTGGATCATATGTTTTTCCACGCTGATCCTCATCCGGCCAACCTTGTCATCCTGCCCAACAGCCTGATCTGCTTCATTGATTTCGGCGCCGTCGGGCGATTCTCCACCGAGACTCGAAACACCTGGCGCGAGATCCAATATCACTTGAGGAATCATGATATTGAACGAATGGTCCATGCGTCGATAAGTCTGGGAGGACGGCTTCCACCAATTGATGTTGATGATGCCATGCAGGCGATGGACCAGATTTTCGCCGAGTGGGTCCTCGCGGTAACCAGCACTGATGCCGAGTGGTGGGAGCGAAGCACGGCTCAGAACTGGCTGCGGTTCATCAATGTTGCCCGCGAGTACGGCATCCCTGTGAGCTTGCAGACAGTGCAGTTTTTCCGGGCGACACTCCTGTACGATTCAATCGTCGTGCGGCTGGACAAGAGCGTCGATCCCGTGCGCGAGTTCAAGGGATACGCTCGACGCGCGGGAAAAGAAGCGCGACGCCGCGTGCTCAAAAACGTGCAAAAGCGGCTCATGACCGGGCCGACCAAGATGGATTACTTGGGTATCGAGCAACTCGCCGACATGGTCAGTCAGTTTGTCTTCCGGATCCAGCGAAGCGTAGAGGAACCCATTCTCAACTTCCGGCACGTCGTCGGCAAGATCGCTTACTCGCTCTCAGTCCTGATGAGGCTCGTTTACCTGATGATGTTCGTCGTTGGAATTGGGCTCGTCGCAAATCTCATCTCGCAGACGTGGTTCGCCCGCCAAATCTCGTGGACCGAGGCTCTGGAAGCGGCGGCAGCCATCGGCTGGATCCAGATTCCGCTTCTCATTATCGCAATTGTCGTCATTCGCAGGCTTCTGATACGTATGGGGGAGCCGGATAGACAACCGCCTTCATAAAATTGAGGAAGGATCGAGAGATGGATAAGGCCGACCACCGTGAACTATGCCTCCCCTTGGCCACTCCGCTGGGGAACATCGGGTTGTTGGTTGATCTGGACCGGCAGCCCCGTAAACAGATAAAACGACTCAAACGCGGAGATGGGCCGCTGACCTACCAAATTCAGGCGGCTGTGGCCTCCTCACGCGAGCAACTCAATGTTGATGCCGACACGGAAATCATCCCTGTCATCTTGCTCTATCGCCGCGCAGACTCATCCGATTACGTCGTCATCGTGCCCCGCGCCAGCGATGCTGCGGTGGAATGAGCGATAATGAACATCACATCACCAATCGTCATCTATCTCGGCAGAACCCGGAACGAGCAGGTCGATCAACTCCGCAGTGGAGCGGGGCAGATCCTCGAAGACATCGAAGAAGTCATGAAGCTTGTCCGCTCGAGTGCTGGCGAGAACGGTGAGAAGCGCGTTTTTTTGCCTGTCGTTGCGGTTTATAGCCCGATGTAGGGGGGCGTACGGTGCGCAAAGCCCATCCCCGAAGACCGATGCAGGCTCGCCCGTCGTGTTCGTGGATGGGAGATACTCGGCACGCCAGGATTTTGCCACGCGAAAAGGGGAACGAACGTGGTCTCTTAAGCAGTCCCATGCGATTCTGCGGGCGTCTGCCCTGACGCATTTTTAGCTGCTGTCACCATTTATGCCAGAATGTGAGGTGTCGAACGCATCCGTTTTGAAAACGTTGAACACTGGTATTGCGGGCTGTCGCGCGATCAGATGTGATGCCCAACGAATAATAAGCGGTAGAAATAATCCACGCCCTCTGACAAACATGTACAATGGTTCTGCTTCACATCCGAGCCTCGCCTTGAATGCGCTCGCCGTCTGGCCGACATGGATCTTGGCGACGCGTCTGCGCAAGGCACGCTCGAAGGCCGCATAAACCATATTGAAGTAGAGATCCAATTCGGAATTTATCTCGTGATCGAAACCCATATACAACATATGATAGATTGATGCGGCATCGAGACACCAGCCAAAACCGACAATTCTCTTCTCTTGTGAAAAAACGATCAGTTCGACATTGCCTTCCAATCGAGTCGCCAGCTGATGGAAAAATTCAGTGGGAAGTCTTTCCGGCCTGATCTCGGCGTTGTCGACGACTTGGTAGTACAAATTGTGCACCTCTGGCGTATATATGCGATTTATCTCTCGAGCATCGCTCAATACGGATACATCGACCTGCCGGTGCCGGAATTTCTTGATCGAACGCATGATTTGATTACGATAATTTGACTTCAATTTCGCGCAGTAGTCCTCAAAATCCCGAAACCGGGCAGCGGCGAAAATGTGCATTGGTTCGGTCGCGACCCGCCGATAGCCGAAATCCAGCAATGCATTCATCCGCTCCAGATCGTCTGTCGCAAAGTCCTTGTAAAGAATTGCGTGCGACCTCGTCGTACTCGCCAACTCCGATATTGCCGCATCCAATACCGAAAGAGCCTGTCGATAATGATACGGCGATACGATCGCCAAATTGTTCTGGCCGGCCGAAATCGGCAGGCCACAGAGCAGGACCCTCGCATGGCGCAGGTTGGATATGACTGGGGGTAATCGCCGCATGATCGATGCCATCGGCGGCGGCGAAACATATGCAAGATCTAAGCTAATCGTACTGAGACTGGCGCACGCGACGGGACGCGATGTCTCATCGTAGATGATGATATGCCAGAACCTGCAGCTTTCTCGCATGCCGATCTCGACTGCGGCGATAAACTTGGGATCCATGAAAATTGAAATGCCGCACTCATTCGTTACGCGCTGCCAGTCGAGCAAATCCACGTCGCTGATCGAATTGAATAGTCGGTACGACAGGCCCATGCGTGATCTCTCGAAAAGGTTGCTCGAAGCTAGCCGACCTTGCCAGCCTGCTGTTCGACCACCGCGCACCCGCGGTTTCTGGGAAGCGCGCAGATAGTATCGATATCGTGCGCGATGAACTTGGCGATAGCTACCTCTGCAGTCGTCACTACCTGCATAGCCGCGCTGCGTTGCCGCAGGATCAGGTATTCTGACCATCGATATTTCGGATCACAAATCGTGTCCAAACCCCTATAGTTTCGATAACTTGTTCAGGTACCGCAAAAACGCTACCGTCTCCTCGATCTGTTACACGCAGCGCACCGACTGTGCTTGAGCTTATAGAATAGATGAGCATGCGGAAGTCAGCCACCGATTGAGCACCCTCACAGCGTAAGGACACAGGCTGATGCACGATATGGACGAAGAGCAACGCAAGAAGGTGCAGAAACGTGCGCAGTTGGCGGAGCTTCTGCGTGCACAGAGCGGATCATCGCCGCCCCCGAAGACCCGCTCCACATTGCTACCAGTGATCGCGCTCTCGTCAGTGCGCAATTGGCGCCTAGAGGGGCAGCCTGCGTATGTGCGCTACGTCACACCGTACAAGGGCTTCCTGTATCAGAGCCTTGCTCTCGACAAGACATTCGTTCGCGGAGAGGGATGTTACCTGTTCGATGCAAATGGAATTCGCTACGCTGACTTCATTGCGCAGTATGGCGCTGTGCCGTTTGGCCACGATCCGGAGGCGATCTGGCGAGCGCTGGAAACGGTCCGGCAGGAGTCGCGGCCGAATCTTGTCATCGCTTCGATTTCCCCAGCGGCCGGGGAATTGGCAGAGCGACTGATCGCGGTCGCCCCGCCGGGTCTCGCCCATGCCGTGTTCACCAATAGCGGCGCTGAAGCGGTGGAAGCGGCGATCAAACTGGCACGCTGCCGCACCGGCCGGTTCGGGATACTCTCTGCCCGCGAGGGCTTCCACGGCCTGACGCTGGCGGGGATGTCGGCGACCGATACGGAGTTTTTCCAGCGCGGCTTCGGCGCGCCGGCACCTGGCTTCAGGTACGTGCCGTTCGGAAATCTCGCAGCGCTGGAAGCAACACTGGCGGCTAGACCGGATTATTTTGCGGCTTTTCTGGTTGAGCCGATCCAAGGGGAGTCGGGGATTCACGTCGCGCCTGCGGGCTATCTTAAAGCCGCACTGCAGCTGTGCCGCCGTTTTGGTGCATTGCTCATTCTCGATGAGGTGCAAACCGGGATGGGAAGGACCGGCACTCTTTTCGCCTGCGAGGCAGATGGCGTGACGCCCGATATTCTCACGCTGGCAAAAGCGCTTGGCGGCGGACTGATGCCCATTGGGGCCTGCCTTTATAGGCCCGAGGTCTATGATGAGCACTTCGACTTGCGCCACGGCTCCACTTTTGCGGGCAACACGCTCGCGTGCCGGGCCGCGCTGGCGACGATAGCGGAGTTGACTAAGGACGACCGGCGTCTCCTGCGCCACGTAGCTGCGGTCGGAGATCGCCTGAAGGAAAAATTGCGGGAGCTGCAAGACGAATACCCCGCGCTAGTGAAGGAGATCCGGGGGCGCGGGCTGATGCTTGGGCTCGAGCTGACTCTCGAACATGTCA
>CATPCO010000375.1 GCA_955652925.1 uncultured Xanthobacteraceae bacterium
TCTCCACCGGAAGATGTTTTGGCCGCGGTACCATCGTAATATCCTCAAGGCGGTAGCCGCGGTAATTCACGGGCGGCGGACACTCGTAGTACTTGCCCTTGAAGTGGAAGGACTGCTCGTTGAAACAGGTTAATAGGAGCCGAAGCTGCTCCTCGAACAGATCGCGGTTCTTCTCCGCGTCAATAAGCGGCGCACCGAATGTCTCGACCTCGCGGGTGTGATAGCCGCGTCCCACTCCCATGACGATGCGGCCGTCCGTTACGATGTCGGCCATGGCATAATCCTCTGCCAGCCGTATTGGATGCCACATCGGCAGTACATTGAAGGCGCAACCAAACTTCAGTCGCCTGGTCTGGGTGGCGAGCCAAAGGCCGAGCTGGATCAGATTGGGAAAGACTTCGTAGCCCTCGCGCTGGAAATGGTGCTCGGCCGTCCACAGCACTTCGAAACCAAGCTCATCCATGAGCTGGGCGACATCGCGCGCGGTGAAGAAGGCCTCGCGCAGTTGCTGGTCGGAATACCGCCGGTCGTTGGCTGGTGTGCCGTTGAGCCCGATATTGTCGAGCTCAATCTGACCGACGTAAAGGACGTGGAATTTATTGATCATGGTGCCAACAGCACCTGGCGGCAGACGGCGGGGAGGTCGGTCATTCTCAGCGGAGGCCTCTCCCTGAGCTCAATGGGCGTTTGCTTCGGATGCAGGACGGCGTCGGTGAACCAGTGATCGAGAACCATGCCGCTGCAGCCGTCGTCCCCCACAAGCGGCGGCTCCGATATGCAGCCCGGACTGTCCGTTGGACAGAAAATCCGCACATGGAAGTGGTAATCGTGCCCATACCACGGCCGCACTTTTCGAAGCCACGCGCGGTCGCGGCCGGCCTCCCGGCATAGCGCTTTTTTGATTGCCGGGTTGGCGAAGATACGCGAGACCTGCGGGTCTTGCGCGGCGGCTTTGATGATTGCGGCGTGCGCCGGCGTCCACACATTGGGGTCGACGTCCTTGCCATCCTGCGCAACCACCACGGTCGACTTCATCTCTTCGCGCTCTTCGCGGGTCAGTTTTCGGTCCGGCATGGGCGTGAGCCAGATGTCGGCATCCAGGCCCACCTGATGGCTGAAATGCCCGCCGCGCATCGGGCCGCCGCGCGGCTGCGACATGTCGCCAACGAGGAGCCCGCGCCAGCCGAGTTGGGGTGCCTGCTTGGCGAGACGTTCAAGCAAGCGGCGTCGGGCTCGTTTTGCGGCCGAACAGCTCCTTGGCCGGCGTTGCAGGATCGTTCGGGTTGGCTAGCGCCGGCAATGGCTCGGGATTGATGCTGCCCTTGTCCTGCGCCGCCGCCAAATTCGCTGCGAGCAGCAACGCAGCAAGCAGAAATGTGATGCGCCATGGGAGGCCGCGGATCAGTGCTTCCAGGCGCCTTATTTCCATCGTCGAATGTGAGCTCTGCCGGTTACGCTGCAAGTGATGAAAGCGGGGCATCACGCCCGACCAGGGCGGACCGACAAGAATAATTCTGGTTTCGTATGTTGAAATCCAGACCTTTTCGCGACCGCAGCAGTCCTATTGTGCCGCCTGGACGCCCAGTGCCTTGGCGAGCGCGGCGAGCCTGTCGCGCTGCTCTTGCACGCGGGCGGCGAATTGAGCAGGTGCGAGGACCGATATGATTTGACCGGTATCGCCGAGCCGCTTGGCGATGATCGGATCCTCGCCGACTTTCTGGAAGTCCGCGGCAATGCTCGCGCGCAATTTATCGGCCATGTCGCGCGGCCCGAATACCCCGCCAATGCTCTCGAATGTCAGTGCTGGATAACCGGCTTCCGCCGCTGTCGGAACCTCGGGCGCGCTGGGCGCGCGCTGCCGGCTGGTCACTGCCAGCACCTTGATACGGCCAGCCTTGCTCAACGGCTGCACCACCGCAAGCGATGTCGCCAGAACATGGATGCGACTCTGCGCGAGGTCGCCCGGCGCCTGCATGATGTCGCGATAGGGCACCTTGACGATCTCCAATCCCATGCTCTTCAAGAAGCCGAACAACAAAAAGTCCGAAACGCCATTGGCGGCTGCGGCATTGAGTTTTCCTGGCTGCGCGCGCGCCATCGCCACGAGCTCATCCATCACGTTGACGTTCATGGATGCCGGCGTCGAGACGGCAAGCACCACCTCAGACACGCTCGCGATGGGATTAAGGTCGCGTTTGAGGTCGAACGGCAGCTTGTCGTGCTGATAGGGAAGCACATTGAAGAGGCCGGCCGGTCCGAACCACATGGTGTGATCGTCATGGGCGCCGACGAAAGCATCCAGCGAGACCAGGCCGTCACCGCCGGGACGATTCTCCACCACGACCGGCTTGCCCCAGCGGGCGGACAAACGGTCGGCGAACAGACGGGCTGTGGTGTCGCTGGCGCTGCCGGCGCCATATGGCAGGATGAAATGCACGGTTCGCGCCGGAAACATCGGCTGCGCCGCCGCGCCGCTGATGATCTGTAAGCTAGCCGCGAGGGCCAGGGCGGCAAGCGAGATGATTTGAAGCATCGACGCTCTCAAGCCACCGCCACCGTGGTCTGACGGTATTTCAGATCCCGATATTCACCCGACCGTACCGGAGGATATTTGGCCTTGCCCGGCGGGGCAATGCATTCGATGAGCGCGTCGTAATTGGGTTGCTGAAAGAAGGCGATAGACAAGCGCTTTGCTCGCGAGGCGATTGATGCCGGCGGATTTACCACCCGGTGAGTGTTGGAAACCCAGCGATCGTTGGTCCATCGCATGAGAAGGTCGCCGATATTGACGACAAAGGTTTCCGGGTCGGTCTCGACGTCGATCCAATGCCCATCCTTGGCAAGCACCTGCAGGCCGCCTGGTACATTCTCTCCGTTGAGAATAGTGAACGCCCCGTAATCGCTGTGTGCGCCGGCCCGCAGCTGACCCGCATGGGGCGTGGTCGTCTGCTCAGGATAGAAGTTCAAGCGCATCGCGCTGACATGCCTGTCGATCTTGTCCGCAAAGAAATGCTCGTCGAGATCAAGCGCAAGCGCGGCCAGGCGCATCATAAACGCAACGAGCTTTTCCATTTCGGCATAGTAAGCCAA
>CATPCO010000376.1 GCA_955652925.1 uncultured Xanthobacteraceae bacterium
GCTGCCCCTGGTCGCTCGCACAAGCACGCGGATCGCCGCCTGTTCGGGCTTGGGATGGATCGGCAAAAGGGTCGTGGCCCCGAACAGATCATGCAGGGCCTGTAGCGCTTCCTCCAGCCGATCCGCGCGCCAGATCAAGGAGAGAGTGCCAGAAGGGCGGAGCAGTTGGGCCGCCGCTGCAACCCAGGCTCGCAGCGTCCCGTGCGCGCCGGCATGGGCGAGGCGGCGACGGCCATCAGGCGAGGTTCTTTGTCGGGCGGGGTCATTGAATGGCGGGTTCATCAATACGCGCATGAGCGAGTGCGGATGCAGGCCTGCACTCGCAAGCGCGCGTGCGTCGGCCATCACATCGACCTGCGCAACGTTTACGCGCGCCGAAAGCCGATTTAGTGCCGCGTTCTCCCCGGCCAGCGCTGCCAAACGCGCATCCATCTCGACCAGTGTGACGCGAGCGCCCTCGACACGACGAGCGAGTGCCAGCCCGGCTGCGCCTACTCCGGCTCCGAGATCCGCCGCGCGTTCTCCAGCGCGCACCGGGCATGCCGCTGCCAACAGGATGGCATCGTGACCAACGCGATGTCCTTGCGACAATTGTCGTAACCGCAACCGGCCACCGAGCACGGCGTCTTCTGTAATATCAGCCCCTGTCTCAGCGGCCATCAGGACGCAGCTCATGGCCGAGCCCGGCCTCTTCCAGCAAACGGCGGGCCTGGCCGACATGATCGTCCGCAACGAGCAAGCGCCGCGGCAAGATCCCGATCGAGCCTTCCAGGACGCTCATGTTCTGGTCGAGCAGCATATACGGGATTTGCGCGGCATCCAGCAGCGCCTGGATGGCGGAAACCAAGACTGCATCGTTGGTGCGGACAAGCTCGCGCAAGTCTCTTCTCCCGTTCTAATGCTGATCGGTGCACGCGGCGTCAGGCGCGCTCTGCTGCAAGTAGGCGATCAGCTTGGCCTCTCTGCGGCCGCGCGTGACCGTATCGAGAACGAGCCCGGCAACAATCGACAGAAAGGCCAACAGCATGAGGCCGGTGGCGAGAATTGCGGTCGGGATCCGGGGCACGATGCCCTGTTCGAAATACGTTACGAAGATCGGGAACGCGAGCACGATCGAAAGCGCCGCAAGCAACAAGCCGATGCCGGAGAAGAACGGCAGCGGGCGCTCCGAGCGGTAGAGGCCGACGATCGTAGCGATGATGCGCAGCCCGTCGTGCCAGGTGCTGAGTTTCGATACTGAACCAGCCGGCCTGGCATAATAGGGAGTCGAAACCTCACCTACCGGGAGATCGAGCTCGAGTGCATGCACGGCAAGCTCAGTTTCGATCTCGAAGCCTCTCGAGAGGGCCGGGAAGGATTTCACGTATCGGCGCGAGAACACCCGAAATCCGGAGAGAATATCCGTGAAAGTCGCACCGAAGACGGAGGCAAAAAAAGCCGTAAGCAGGCGGTTTCCCGTCCGATGCCCCCGCCGGTACGCGTTGTGCTCCTGGTCGGCCCGGGCGGCCACCACCATGTCGAGCCGCTCCTGCAACAACCGCGCGATCATAGTGCGCGCGCTCGGCGCGTGATAAGTCGCGTCGCCGTCCACCAGCACGTAGATGTCCGCCTCGATATCGGCAAACATACGGCGCACGACATTGCCTTTGCCCTGATGCATTTCTCGACGCACGAGCGCACCGGCGGCTCGAGCAAGCTCCGCGGTCCGGTCACTGGAATTGTTGTCATAGACGTAAATCACCGCCTCAGGCAGCGCGGCGCGAAAATCTTTCACGACCTTCGCGATCGAAGCTTGCTCGTTGAAACAGGGCACGAGCACCGCGACACGTTGGCGTTTAAGCCGATTATCGTGTGCAGGCGCTCTCAATACGTCCGGGCCGGCGGCCTCCGCTCCCGACATCGCTTGACCTCTTACGCAATGAGCCTCTCGCTCCTATGTGCGCTTTGGCCCACGTGCACCCCCGGGATGCCGGCGCATCTTGGCGCGGTGCATCTTGGGGCACTGCATCTTGGCACACTTGCACGTTTACAATAGCGTTTCTATGTTCGCGCGTCGCTGTCTCCGGAGCCCGTCATTTGGCCGTCATTGTCCCGTTTGAAAGCCGTTCCTCGACGTCGATCGATCGGCTTGTCGCGCTCGTCGCGCCCGATATGGAGCGCGTCAATACGACCATCCTTTCGCGTACGGGATCACAGGTGACGATGATCCCGGAGATTGCCAATCATCTCATTTCGTCGGGCGGCAAGCGGTTGCGGCCCATTCTCACGCTCGCCATGGCGCAACTCGCGGGCTACATGGGCGACGGGCACATCAAGCTCGCGGCGGCGGTCGAATTCATGCATACGGCGACGCTGCTGCATGACGACGTCGTTGACGAAAGCGAAATGCGCCGAGGCAGACTCGCGGCCCGCATGCTGTGGGGGAACGAAGCCAGCGTGCTGGTCGGGGATTTCCTGCTCGGGCAGGCGTTCAAGATGATGGTTGAAGTCGCCTCGCTGCGGGCGCTGGCGATCCTCTCGGCGGCGGCGGCGGTGATTGCTGAAGGCGAGGTCATGCAGCTTGGGGCAGCCAAGAACACCGCGACGACCGAGGATGAATACCTCGCGGTCATTCGTGCCAAGACTGCCGAGCTGTTTGCCGCCGCCTGCGAGGTCGGCTCGGCGCTTGCGTCGCGACCGAAGGACGAGCAGGCCGCCTGTCGTTCGTTCGGTATGAACCTCGGCATAGCCTTTCAACTGGTTGACGACGTGCTCGATTACGGCGGCAAGGCTGCAAAGCTTGGAAAGAACGTCGGCGACGACTTTCGCGAGGGCAAGATCACGCTGCCGGTCGTGCTCTCGTTCCGCCGCGGCTCAGAGAGCGAGCGGGCGTTCTGGCGGCGCACGCTGGAACAGGCAGATGCAACGCAAGCCGATCTCGAACACGCGATCAGCTTGATGATCAAGCATCGCGCTCTGGAGGATACAATCCAGCGCGCCCGCCACTATGGCGCAATTGCAACCGACGCGCTCGCACTGTTTCCTGCTTCTGCCATGAAAGAAGCGTTGGAAGAGGCGGTCGAATTCTGCATCTGCCGGACGAATTAGAACGCGTTCCGCTCGAATAGAACTGTAGGGTGGGCAAAGGCGCGCATCGCAGACAAGTTTACGCAGTCTGCGCAAGCTTGACTGCGTTGCGCGCGGTCGAGTTTCGATCAACTATGCAAATCATCTTGCGCGCGCGCCTTTGCCCACCCTACCCGACGCGCCCTGCACGCTCAGCCTGCAAGCGTCGTTGCGCGGATCCACCAGGACGGGTGTTTCCGGCGAAATCTGCCCGCCGCCGCGGCTGCCGAGACCGAGCTTTCAAACAGACCAAAGCAAGTCGCTCCGGATCCGGACATGCGCGCCACTCGGCACGCGGGCAGCCCATTGAGCTCGGCGAGAACGTCGGCAATAACCGGCGCAAGCTTGATCGCAGAGCTTTCAAGATCATTCCTGGATTTGGCCAATGCCGCAAGAAGCGTCTCGACGGAAGCGATCCTGGAAGCGCCGACCTGGTTTGACGAGGATAACGCTGCAAGCCGGAGCGCGGCAAAAACCTCCTTCGTTGCAATCGCCACACCGGGATTGACGAGGATCGCAGGCAGCCGCGGCAGGTCGAGAGGAGCGGAAAGAATTTCACCAATGCCGCGCATCAGGCGTGGCCGCGGGTCAAGACAAACCGGCACATCGGCACCCGTTGCGCGCGCGGCCTGCATGAGACGCGGATCGTCGCCGGCAATCCTGTTAGCTCGTGCGATGAGCCGCAGCGCAGCCGCTGCGTCGCTCGACCCGCCGCCCAAACCCGCCGCCACAGGCAGACGCTTCGAAAGGGCGAAGCGGCCGAGCTTGAGGCCTTCGATTTGCGCGGCGAGAGCATGCGCAGCCTTGAGCACGAGGTTATCTCGCACACCGCCGGATGCGGGCCCCGTCGGACCGCTCACGCTCAATGAAAGAGTTGGGCCGGGTGTAAGACGCAAGACGTCTGCGACGGCAGCGAAAGCAACAAGGCTTTCAATCTCGTGGTAACCGTCGCTCCGGCGGCCGACGACACGAAGGGTTAGATTGACCTTGGCCGGCGCTTTTTCGACCAGCGCAGCAGCCGGCACGGTTATCCGCCGCCGGGGTTTGGCCTTTTGTGCTCCTCGACTTCGGCAGCGGAGGATGTGTCGTCGGGAAGTCCTGATTTCAGCTTGGTTTCGATCTTGACGAGATCCTCGGGTTCCGGCTTGAGATCGCGCGCGTGCGACCATTGGAAGCGCGCCTCGAGCACGCGGCCGACCCGCCAATAGCCATCCCCAAGATGGTCGTTGATGGTGGGATCCTCAGGTTTGAGCTCGACGGCGCGCTCAAGCTGCTTGACCGCTTCGTCGTAATTGCCCAGCCGGTAATATGCCCAGCCCAACGAATCGACGATGTAGCCGTCGTCGGCGCGTTGCTCGACCGCGCGCTTGATCATGCTCATTCCATCGTCGAGATGCACGCCCTGATCGATCCAGGAATAACCGAGGTAGTTGAGCACGTGCGGCTGATCGGGAAACAGTTCGAGGGCCTTCTTGAGATCGGCTTCCGACTTGGGCCACTGCTTTGCCCGCTCGTAGCAAATGCCGCGGAAATAATAGATCACCCAATTTGATTTTTCGTCCTTGGTTATCGTGTCGATCCCCTTGGAATAGACCTCGGCGCACTCGGCAAACTGTTTTCGTCCGCGCAGGACATTGCCGAGCGCCATGATCGCTTCAAGGTCGCCGGGATTGGCTGCGATCAGCTTTTCGAGAAGCGCTTTTGCTTCATCCGTGCGTTCGAGCGTGTCGAGATTCATCGCCAGCTGAATCTGGGCGTTGCGTTGGAGCGGTGAACTCGGCGGCACCCGTTCATAGATCTTGTTGGCAAGCTCGGGTTTTTTCAGCGACTCGTAAAGGTCGCCCAGCGACAGCAGCGCGAGCGGGTGCGAGGGCACGAGATAAAGCGCGAGTTGCAGATAGATGAGGCCGAGATCCTCCCCGCCGCGGCGCCCAAGCGCTGCGCCCAACCCATAGAGCACCTCCGCCGCGCCCGCCTGCGGATTGTCCACCACCAGCGGCAGCTTCTTGCCGGCGTTGAGGTCGTTCATGGCCTCGACGACGAGCGGATGACGGGGCAATGCCTGGTCGAAAGCCGCGTACAGCTTCAGCGCGTCAGCGCTGTTGCCCTGACGCGAGAGGAAGCTGCCGTAACTCTCGACCACCCGCAGCGCCGTTGGATCAAGTTTGTATGCGCGTTCGAAGCGCTTGGCGGCCTCTTTCTTCTGGCCGGCGAGATCAAGGATCAATCCGGCATGGAGATCCTTGAAAATGGCGTACCAGTCGGCGCCGGTAAGCTTGTCGATGGAATCGGTCGCCATGCGGGCTTCGGCCGGACTTGCCAGCGTCCACGCCGACAACAGCGTCGCAGCGAGATCGGTAATGGGTCCGCGGATCGACTGGGCGAGCTCCCTGCGTGCTATCGGATATTGCTTTTGCTTGATCGCGCGAACGCCGAGCACGAGGCGCGCGATGCGATCGGTCTTGTCAGCCTTGAGCACGCGTTCGGCGAGCTTGACCGCCTCATCCACCTCGCCGTTTGCGAGCACCGCCAGGAAGGTCCGGCTGAGGAGCTCGTTGTTGGCAGGATCGCCGCGCAGCGCGGCGCGATAATAGGCCGCCGCGGCAGCCGCATCGCGTTCACCGCCCGCGTGCCTGGCAGCGAGATAGCTGCCGGAGGCCGAAATATGGGAGAAGTTCGACGGCGCTTCAGCCCGTGCTTGTTCGAAGACGCCCGCCCAGGCAATGGCAAGGGCAGCCGATGCGGCCAGCGCCGCACCTCGCAAACGGGACGAAAGGATCACGATTCGTCAACTCCATCTGGCGGACGAACGCCCTGGGCGTGGCCGCATTGAGCACAATGGCCCTATTGGGCGGGGCTCGCAATAACGGCCCTGGCTTGACATGTCCATCGCCTTTGAATGCCGCGATAAGGGCAGCATCGTGGCCGAGCTACATATTGGGGTAATTGGGCCCGCCCCCGCCCTCGGGCGGTACCCAGGTTATATTTTGATTCGGGTCCTTGATGTCGCAGGTTTTGCAATGGACGCAGTTCTGCGCGTTGATGACATACCGCGGCTGGCCGGCTTCCTCGATCCATTCATACACGCCTGCGGGACAATAGCGCGCCGAAGGGCCGCCAAAGCGGTCGTGTTCTGAGGATTTCTGCAGGTTTGGATCGGACAGGCGCAGATGCACGGGCTGGTCTTCCTCCTGATTCGTGTTGGAGAGAAAGACCGACGAGGGCAGATCAAAGCTGATCTTGCCGTCGGGCTTGGGATAGCTGATCGGAATGCATTCGGCTGCAGGCTTGAGCGAAGCAAAATCCGGTTTGCCGTGACGCAGCGTGCCGAAGAGGGAAAAACCAAGCGTGTTGGTCCACATATCCAGCCCGCCGAGCGCAATGCCGGAAATCGTGCCGAAGCGCGACCACAGCGGCTTGGCGTTGCGCACCTTGCGCAAATCATGCCCGATCGCGGATGTGCGCCAGGCGGACTCGTAGCCCGCGATCTCATCCCTGGCGCGGCCGGCCTTGAGCGCAGCGGCAACGTGATCGGCCGCGAGCATTCCGGACAGCATCGCATTGTGAGTGCCCTTGATGCGGGGCACGTTCATGAATCCGGCCGCACAGCCGATGAGGGCGCCGCCGGGAAACACGAGCTGCGGAACCGACTGCCAGCCGCCCTCCGTGAGGGCGCGCGCCCCGTAGCCAAGCCGCTTGCCGCCTTCCAATGTCGTGCGCACCAGCGGGTGGGTCTTGAACCGCTGGAATTCCTCGAACGGCGACAAATACGGATTCTCGTAGTTCAGATGAAGCACAAAGCCGACGGAAACGAGGTTCTCATCGAAGTGATAAAGGAAGGAACCACCGCCGGTGTGCGGTTATTGAGCGGCCAGCCGAAGGTATGTTGGACGAGTCCCGCCCGATGCCGTTCGGGCGCGATCTGCCAGAGCTCTTTGAGACCGATGCCGAATTTCTGCGGCTCGCGGCTCTCGCCCAAACGGAAGCGCTGAATGAGAATTTTGCTGAGACTGCCGCGGGCGCCTTCGCCGAGCAGCGTGTATTTGCCGCGCAGTTCCATTCCGCGCGTGAAGCTGTCCTTGGGATGGCCATCCCGCGCGATCCCCATGTCGCCTGTGGCAATACCCGCAACCGCGCCGTGTGCGTCGAACAGCACCTCGGCGGCGGCGAACCCGGGGTAGATCTCAACCCCCAGAGCTTCCGCCTTCGCTGCCAGCCACCGGGACACATTGCCGAGCGACACGACATAATTGCCGTGATTGTCCATGAGCGGAGGCATCATCAGGTTAGGCAAGCGCACGGCGCGCGAGGCCGAGAGCCAATAGAAGCGGTCTTCGCTCACTTTGGTCTTGATCGGCGCATCCTGATCGCGCCAGTCCGGGATGAGTTGATCGAGACCGATGGGATCAATGACGGCGCCGGAGAGAATATGAGCTCCGACTTCGGACCCTTTCTCGACCACGACGACGCTGATGTCGGACGAAAACTGCTTGAGCCGGATCGCAGCCGAAAGCCCGGAGGGGCCGGCGCCGACGATGACGACGTCGAATTCCATGGCCTCGCGGGGAGGCAATTCCTGCATGCTCATCGACACCTCGCACTTTCAATACCGCGGCGCAGAAGGCATTGTTGCACGCCATGACCGCAGATCGCGACCGGGAAGTTCGCGCCGTTCTCGCCTTCTATCAGGAGGCGGGCGTGGACGCGCTGCTCGACGAAACGCCGGTTGACCGGCTGGCGCAGGATGTTGCCTCACAACCGGTGGCCGCGCCGGTGGCCGCGCCTGCGAGCCGGCCCGCGCCCAGCGTTCGCCCTTCCATCGCCAACCCCCTGGGCGGCGCACCGCCTTCCCCCGAAGCTGCGGTCATGGCGGCGCGCGAAGCGGCAAGAGCCGCTACCAGCCTCGAGGCGTTGCGCGAGATCCTTTCGCGTTTCGAAGGTTGCGCGCTGCGCGCAACGGCAACCCAGCTCGTATTCGCCGACGGCAATCCGCAATCGCGGGTGATGTTCGTCGGCGAGGCGCCCGGTCGCGACGAGGACCTTGCGGGGCTGCCCTTTGTCGGACGGTCGGGCAAGCTTCTGGACCGCATGATGACTGCCATCGGGCTCGACCGCAGCTGCGCTTACATCGCCAATATCGTGCCCTGGCGCCCGCCGGGCAATCGAACGCCGACGCCGCAGGAATCGGCGATCTGTCTGCCGTTCACATTACGCCAGATCGAGCTTGCCAATCCCGACATCCTCGTTTGCCTCGGCGGCCCCGCCGCGCAAACGCTGCTCGGCATCAAAGGCGGAATCACCAGCATACGCGGGCGATGGTTCAGATATCAGTCCGGCGCGCGCGAGATTCGGGCGCTGGCAACCTGGCATCCCGCGTATCTGTTGCGCCAGCCGCTGCAGAAGCGCCTCGTCTGGCGGGATTTTCTCGCCCTGAAGAAAGCGTTGGAAGAAAGATCGTAGTGCGCGTTGAGCAGAGCGAAACGCGGGAACGCCCCCGGATGTCGCTGCGCTCCATCCGGGCTACAAAACTAAAAGTTGGAGGGAACGCATGAGCAAACTAATCGAGCACGTGCATTGGCCGGATGCCCCCGACATGTGGATGCCCTACGCACCCGCGATCAAGGTCAAGGGTGGCACGACCGTTTATCTCGCCGGCGTCACGGCTGCGCCCGTCTATCACCATCATCCTCATCGTCCCGAGGAATTCGATTCCATGCCGCGGGACATGGAGGGGCAGGCGCGCGCTGCGCTGGAAAATCTCAAGCGCGGGCTTGCGGCGGTGGGCGCAAGCTTCGCCGATGTCGTCACGGCAGACCGTTTCGTTACCGATCTGTCGGATCAGGACGCGCTCAATCGCGTGTGGGGCGAATATTTCCGCGACGCCAAACCTGCGACCACCACGGTGCAGGTGGTGCGACTTGCGACCGACCCGCGTTGCCTGATCGAGATCAATGCGGTGGCGGTGGTGGCGTAGAGCATGTTTCTCCGAGATTGAGCGTCCGTCATTCCGCCGCTGTTCGCGCCGCGCCGCCATAGCGGCGCTCGATGTAATCGATCACCAATTGCTTGAAATCGGCGGCCACGGTCGGGCCGCGCAGCGTCACTGCCTTCTTGCCGTCAATGAAGACTGGGGCGGCGGGCTGCTCGCCCATCCCCGGCAGTGAGATGCCGATATCGGCGTGCTTGCTCTCTCCAGGCCCGTTGACGATGCAGCCCATCACCGCGACGTTGAGGGCTTCGACGCCGGGATAACGCCGCTTCCACTCGGGCATGGACGCGTGAATGAAGCTCTGGATGTCGCGGGCGAGCTCCTGAAACGTGGTCGAAGTCGTGCGGCCGCAACCCGGGCATGCCGCGACCAGCGGAACGAAGACGCGAAACCCCATGGTTTGCAGGAGCTCCTGCGCCACCTTGACCTCGAGAGTGCGGTCGCCACCGGGCTCAGGCGTGAGCGAGATGCGGATGGTGTCGCCGATCCCCTGCTGCAACAGGACGCCCATGGCCGCCGAGGAAGCGACGATGCCCTTGGATCCCATTCCCGCCTCGGTCAGCCCGAGGTGGAGCGCATAGTCCGAGCGCCTGGCGAGATCACCGTAGACCGCGATCAGGTCCTGCACCGCCGAAACCTTGGCCGAAAGGATGATGCGGTCGCGCGGCAGGCCGATCTCCTCGGCCCGCTCGGCCGAAAGCAGCGCCGACGCCACCATCGCCTCGCGGGTGACCGCCCGTGCATCCTTTGGTGCTGCCGAGCGCGCATTCTCGTCCATGAGGTGAGTGAGCAGCTCCTGGTCGAGCGAGCCCCAGTTCGCGCCGATACGCACCGGCTTGCCGTGCTTGATTGCGGTCTCGACAATGGCGCCGAACTGACGGTCCTTCTTTTCCTTGAAGCCTACATTGCCGGGATTGATGCGATATTTATCGAGCGCCTCGGCGCACGCCGGATGCTCCGCCAAAAGCTTGTGACCGATGTAATGAAAGTCACCCACAATGGGCACGTCCACGCCGCGGCGGCGCAGCCGCTCCTTGATATGCGCAACCGCTGCCGCCGCCTCGTCGCGATCAACCGTAATGCGCACGATTTCGGAGCCCGCGCGCGCAAGCTCCTCCACCTGCCGTGCGGTTGCTTCGACATCGGCCGTGTCGGTATTGGTCATGGATTGAACGACAATGGGCGCACCGCCGCCGACGGACACACCCCCGACGTCGACAGCAACCGACCGGCGTCGTTCCTGCGGCCCGGCTTCGTTCATTTTGGCGCTCCCTGGCGCGAAAAAATCATCACGAAAATAAGGAACCGGCAGACGAAGTGCCAGACTGCGCCGCCGCAAGTCAATGACGGGTCAATGCGCAGGTCAACGGGCCCGGTTCACGAGAACGAGTCCAAGCACGACTAATGCGGCAGCCGCCGCAAACCCGCCGGTCAGGGGTTCCCCCAGCACGAAATGCCCGGCCGCCACTCCGAACAGCGGGGTCAGGAACGTGAATACGGAAAGTCGGCTTGCCGAATAGCGCGCAATGAGCGCAAACCACGCCATATAGGTGAGCGCGACAACCCAGATGGTCTGATAGAGCAATGAGCCGAGTGGGATCGCAGAGGGCAGGCCGTGCATCCGCTCGCCGGCGAGAAACGCGGAAAGAATGAGAACGGGCGCGGAGACAATGAGCTGATAGAGCAGAATCTCCTCGCTCGGTGCCTGCGCGAGACGCGTTCCCTTGATAACGACGGTCGTGGCGCCCCAGGCAGCCCCGGCGCCGAGCAGCATGATGTCGCCGAGCAACTCGCCTGGATCACCGCCCGGCGTGGGCACGCCGAATGCGACCACTATCCCCGCGAACGACAATAACAGTCCGATCCATTGCATGCGGTCAAAGCGTTCGCCGGGCAGAAACCAGCGCGCCCCGATCACGACAAAGAATGGCGCCGTATAGATAAACACCGAGGCGCGAGTTGCAGCCGTGAAAAGCAACCCGCGAAAGATCAGTACGAATTCGAGCGCAAACAGCGCTCCGGCAATGATACCGGGCACCAGCGTGCCCCGCGTTTTCAGCAGGCTCACGCCGCGCAGCCGAGCCCATAAAACAACAATGACTGCAGCCACCGTCGAGCGAAACGCCGCTTGAATGAGTGGCGGAATTTCCGGCAGCGCGAGCTTGATGGCGACCTGGTTGAAGCCCCAGCTCAGGCACAACAGCACCGCGAGCGCTGCGGCGACAGGCGGGAGCGCGCGGTTGGCAGGTTGCATGTCAGCGCTAGGAAATAGCCGAGAACGGGAAAGCGGCCTTGCTACTCCGTCCGCTGTCGTCCGTCGTCGGTCTTGCGCATGCAATGAGCGCAGATCCCGGTCATCTCGATGACCGGAGACTTCGGCCGAAAGCCGGCGCGCTGGGCCGCCGCCGCGAGCGTCGCCGTGACTTCAGCTGAGGACGCCTCGCCGATCACGCCGCAAACTTCGCAGATCATGAAGACCACCGGATCTTCGGCATTGTGGTTGTGCACGCAGGCGATGAACGCATTGCGGCTCGCAATGCGGTGCACGAGCCCGTTCTCTTGCAGAAACTCGAGCGCCCGATAGGTGGTAATGGGGGCAAGCCGCAGCCCGCTCGGCGACAATTGCTCGATGATGTCGTAGGCGCCAAGCGCCCTGTGGCTGTCGAGAAGTGCCGCAAGCACTTTGCGCCGGATGGCCGTGAGGCGCTGCCCGCGCTCGATGCAACGTGCCTCCGCAAGCGCCATGGCGTCGTCCGAGCAGCGATTGTGATCGTGGCCGGGGGTAGGGAAAGCTGCCGAGCGGCTCACCCGGCTCCCTGTGCTAGGGTGGGGCATCCCTCGACATTAGCGTATTTTTCTCACCCGCCCCAGCGCTGACGGGAACCTTTGCCGCGGCCAAAATCTCCCACTGATTTCGTTGGCGAATTTCGCTTCATTCCGGGAAAACACTACTTTAAGTTGCGAGTATTAATAATTGAACAACTTATGCGTTAATCGCAGGTCGTAGCCCGGATGAGCGAATCGAAGCGACATCCAGGGTTTTGCCCTCTCCGGATATGAACCCGCATGTCGCCCGTCTCCGCTAAAGCTTCGACGGGCTAATTTGAGTGCGGCCGCCGAAGCCTTGGCGAAGGCGGCTACGCTCATGCGGGCTACTTTCACGGGTCATCCAC
>CATPCO010000377.1 GCA_955652925.1 uncultured Xanthobacteraceae bacterium
ATACAACTCGACGAGGGCGATTTTTACCAAACGAACCCAACAGACGAAATGCATTGTCCGTGAAGGAGTTATCTGTGAGAGCTCCTTCACACACAGTTTTTCCCTCTGTTGTTGCTGATATCCGCCCTGTTCGCGTCTCTGTTATTTATTTCGCAAGTCCGCGGATTACGGGCGCTTCTTTCATGCCTCCCTGTATTTTCCCTGCTATTTACACCACAGGGAAGCGGGCACGACAGCGGCCAAACGCACTGATTGCGTTCCGCACTGGTCATGGCGCAGAATGAGACACGGGAATGAGGAACGTGCTAGCCTTCGTGCGAGCTGCGCGGCTCGTGTGGGCCAAACGAACCCGAGAGCCTCGCACAATCTGGCGATGTCCATCCGAAGCGGTGCAACCGTTTTGGGCTTTTTGCCAAAACGAAGCCAACGAGTGAAACAGCAGCTGTCGTAGCGGTTTAGTTGAAAATCCAGAACTGTTTTGGCAGCGAGCTTCGCACGAACGGAGGTCAGCCATGAGCGGTTCAGTCAGACGAAAGATCCGGCTTCTTTCCACGTCCGCATTGGGAATGGCGGCTGCTGCCGCCGTCTCGTCGGTGCTGATCGAACGAGGAAACTCGGGCTTCGATCGCCCGGAGCTTTATCCTGCACCGGCGGCCAGCATGGGGCTAGGGCTGCTGCCGAAGAGCGCAACTGCTCCGATCTGTCACAGCGCCGTTTCGATTGCCGCTGCAGGAGCGACGATCCGCCTCGCCCAGTCGCGCACCGAAGTGCCGCCGACCGAAATGAAAGCCGCAACGGCTGCGCCCGATTTCGCCGACAGCGATCCGCCGCTCTGGGACGGGCTGGGCCCGGTGGGCTACAAGATCACGACCTCGAGTGCGCAAGCGCAGGCCTATTTCGACCAGGGCCTGCGGCTCACTTTTGCCTTCAATCACGGCGAGGCGCAGCGTGCCTTCCGCAAGGCGCAAAAGCTCGATCCGGCTTGCGCCATGTGCTTCTGGGGCGAGGCATTGGTGCTTGGTCCAAACATCAATCTTCCCATGCAGGAGGACGCGGTCGTTCCCGCCTTCGCCACGGCGCAAAAGGCAAAAGCGCTTGCCGGCAATACGAGCGCGCGCGAGCAAGCGTTGATTGCGGCGCTTGCTGAGCGCTATTCGCAAGACGCAAAGGCTGACCGCGCGCCGCTCGATGCCGCCTATGCCGCCGCGATGGGCAAAGTTGCCGCGCAATTTGCCGATGATGACGAGATTGCCGTGCTCTATGCCGAGTCCGTGATGGATCTGAGCCCGTGGAATTACTGGCAGCCGGGCGGGCGCGACCCCAATCCCCAGAGCGCGCCCATCGTGCCGGCGCTCGAAGGCGTGCTTGCCAGAAACCCGAGCCATCCCGGTGCAATCCATTACTACATCCACGCCGTCGAAGCCTCCGATCGGCCGGAGCGTGCCGAGGCCTATGCGGACCGGCTGCGCGGCGCCATCCCCAATGCGGGCCATCTCGTGCACATGCCGAGCCACATCTACTATCGCGTGGGCCGCTATCTCGACGCGCTCGCCGACAACAAGGTCGCAGTCGGCGTCGACGAGAAATATCTGACCGAAACCGGCGCGCCGATGGGTGTCTACCGGCTGGGCTACTATCCGCACAACATCCATTTTGTGATGGCCTCGGCGCAGATGGCGGGCGACGGCATCACCGTGATCGCGGCGGCCGACAAGCTGCGCGGCCTCATCCCCGACGAGCTCGCCCGCGGCATTGCCTTGGTGCAACCGGTGAAGGCGGCGCCCTATTTTGCACATGCGCAATTCAGCACGCCTGACGCAATCCTCACCCTCCCCGACCCCGGTGACACGATCCCCTACGTGAAAGCGATCTGGCATTACGCCCGTGGCGTTGCCCAGGCAGCGCGACACGATTTCGATGCCGCGATGGCGCAAGCAAATGCGGTCGAGACAATTGAGCGCACCGCCGACTTTTCTCTGCTCAACGCGTCCGGCGTGCCGGCACAAGAGGTGCTCAAGCTCGCGCGGACCGTGATCCTCGGGCGCATCGCTCAGGCGCAGGGCAATTTTGCTTCCGCGGTCGAGCAGTTCGCGCAAGCCGCCCTCATTCAGGATGCGCTCCCCTACACCGAGCCGCCTTACTGGTATTACCCCGTGCGTCAATCGCTCGCGGCAGCCCTCCTCCAGGCCGGCCGCCTGCCTGAGGCGGAAGATCAGTTCATGCGCGCGCTCAAGCGCGCTCCGGCCAATGGCTGGTCTTATTTCGGCTTGCTGGCGCTTTATCAGGCGCGCGGCGATACCGCGGCGGCTGCGAAGGCCGAGGCCGATCTGGCCAGGACCTGGGTCGGCGATCGCGGCCTGCTACAGATATCGAATCTGTAATCAACGCTGCTCGGAGGCTCGCCATGACGCAAGCAAGCAAAGCCCAAACCACGCACGCTCCGAAATGGAAGCACGACGGCGTGCGGGTCATTCCCGCCCATTCGCTTGATCCCAATACGCCGCAGACGCCCGGCATGGATCGCAAGGCTGCCATCAACTTTGCCCGCGCCGGCGCGCAGAAGATCTGGGCGGGGACGGTCAACATTCATCCCAACGCCAAGACCGGCGCCCATCATCACGGCGAGCTCGAAAGCGTCATCTATGTCGTGCGCGGACGCGCGCGCATGCGATGGGGCGAGCAGCTCGAATTCGTGGCCGAGGCGGGGCCCGGCGACTTCATCTTTGTGCCGCCGTTCGTGCCGCATCAGGAGATCAATGCCAGCGCGACCGAGCCGCTCGAATGCGTGGTGGTGCGCAGCGACAATGAGGCTGTGGTGGTCAATCTCGACATCGAGCCGGTGGAGAAGCCCGAGCAGGTCTTATGGATCGATCCGATCCATAAGGGCTGAGTCATTCGAGCAAACTTGTCCCAAACGCGCATGACTGCGCAGGCATCCGGTGCCGGACCGGAGATGAATGAGCTCAGCGCCTATATGAGCGCAGCCGGCACGCGCGCGCTTCCCGCCGAAGCCGCCGAGCACGCCAAGCATCATTTGCTCGACACGCTAGCCGCCATGATCTCCGGCTCACAGTTGCTGCCGGGCCAGGCTGCTCTGCGCTATGTGCTCTCGCACGCGGGCAAGGGCGCCGCCACCATTGCGGGTTCGGCCGTGACGGCCGCTCCCGTCGAGGCCGCGCTCGCCAACGGCGTCATGGCGCATGCGGACGAGACCGATGACTCGCACAATGCTTCGCGCTCGCACCCCGGCTGTGCCATCGTGCCCGCGGCGCTTGCCGCCGGGGAGGAATTCGGCCTCGACGGCGTGCGCTTTCTGCGCGCGGTGACGCTCGGCTATGACGTGGGCACCCGCGTTGTCATGGCCATGGGCGGCTTTGCGCTCAGCTACGAAAGCAGCATCTCGACCCACAGCATCACCGGCACCTTCGGTGCCGCGGCCGCGGCCGCCTGTGCAGCCGCCCTGGACGCGCAGGGCATGCGCTGGCTCCTCGATTATACCGCGCAGCAGTCCTCGGGGATTATCGCGTGGCGGCGCGATACCGATCACATCGAGAAGGCATTCGTATTCGGCGGCATGCCCGCGCGCAACGGCGTGACGTCGGCGCTGGTGGTGCATTCGGGCTGGAACGGGCTCGACGACATCTTCACCGGTCCCGACAATTTCTTCCAGGCCTATGCGCCAAAATCGCAACGGGCGCGGCTCGTGGAAAAGCTCGGCGAGGAATACGAGATCACTCGCACCGACATCAAGAAATGGACCGTCGGTTCGCCCATCCAGGGACCCCTCGACGCAATCGAGGCGATACGGGGCAAGCGGCCGTTCGAGGCTCAAGATGTGCAGCGCGTGACCGTGCGCCTTGCGCCTGCAGTCGCCGCCGTGGTCGACAACCGCGACATTCCCGATATCTGCCTGCAGCACATGCTCGCTGTGATGCTGCTCGACAAGACCGTCTCGTTCCACGCCGCCCATGACAAGCCGCGCATGCAGGACGCGCAAGCGCTTGCGCAAAGGGAGAAGGTCAATCTCGTGGGTGACGAAGAGTTGGCAAAGCTCCTGCCGGTGCGCGTCACCGTGGTCGAGATCGAGTTCATCGACGGCAGCCGCATGTCGGAGCGGGTTAGCGCCGTGCGTGGCACCCCGCGCAATCCCATGTCGCGCTCGGAAGTGATGGAGAAGGCGCGCGATCTCATGGCGCCGGTGGTGGGGAGCGAGCAGGCCCAACGCTTGATCGCAACGGTGTATGCAATCGAGAACGTGGCCGACGTCCGCAGTCTGCGACCGCTGCTGCAATCATCCTGAGCGCGCCGGCGCAATGACGGCGCGGCACTCGCCAAACCCGATTTGTGCAAAGCCGTCGCGGCGCCCATGGGCGCGCATGATCACCTCATCACCATCTTCGAGGAAGCCGCGCGTTTCGCCGGATGGAAGATTGAGCGGTTTGCGGCCACCTTCGGTCGCTTCCAGCAAGCTGCCCAGACTGTCCGGTGTCGGTCCCGAGATGGTGCCGGACACAGGTCGCCCGGATTGAGATTGCAGCCGCCGCTCGTGTGGTGGGCAATCAACTGTGCGAGCGTCCAGTAAAGGTATCGCGTATTCGAAACGGCAAGGCGATGAGGGGCCAATCCCTTCGCGCGCATGGCGGGCGTGAGCAGCAGCACCTCAAGTTCAAGATCAAGCGCGCCTTCACGCTGATCGTGGTCGTCAAACAGGTAGGGAAGCGGCGCCGGGTCGCTTGGCGGCCGCGGCGGCTGCGCCGTGCGGAAGGGCGCGAGCGCCTCGGGGGTGACGACCCAGGGCGAGATTGTGGTGGCGAAACTCTTCGCGAGGAATGGCCCGAGCGGCTGATATTCCCAGGCCTGCATGTCGCGCGCGGACCAGTCGTTGAGAAGACAGTAGCCGGCCACGTGCTCCCCGGCAGCTCCTATCGCAATGGGCTCGCCCAGTGCATTGCCGGGCCCGATCCACACCCCGAGCTCGAGCTCGTAATCGAGCCGTCGCGAGACCCCGAAGGATGGCGGTGCATCGGCCGTCTTGCGCTGACCATTGGGCCGCTGCACCGGGACACCGGAGGCGCAGATCGATGAGGCGCGGCCGTGATAGCCCACAGGGACATATTTGTAGTTCGGCAGCAGAGGATTATCCGGACGCAACAGCTTTCCCGCATTAGTGGCGTGGTGGATACCGGCGAAGAAGTCGGTGTAGTCGCCGACCTGCGCCGGCAGATGCATCGTGCAGGCCTGCGCGGGGTGAAGGAACGGCGCAACCTTCGATTGCTCGCGGCAGCCGAGGGTGAGCAGCTCGGCAACGCGAGCGCGCAGCGTGCGACGCGCCTCGCCGCCCAAAGCAAAGAACGCGTTGAGCGAAGGACCGGCGGCCGCTTTCGCTGCGTGCATTGCGTCGCCGGAAAAAAGGCCCGCCGAGAGCGCGGCGGTAATGTCGAAAATCTGGTCCCCGATCGCGACGCCGGCCCTTCGCTGCCCTGCCCCGCGGCTGAAAATTCCGAACGGCAGATTCTGAATCGGAAAATCGGAATGTCCGGTTGCCGACGGAACAAAGCTGCGTCGCGCCGGATCGTGAGTCTCGTCGCTTGCGGCCATCACGGCCGTCTCGGGTCGAAATGCTTCTTCAATCCATGTCCATAGCTGCCGTAGTCGTGCTGGAAGGCCTCCGAGTTGGCCGCGTAGGCTGTGAGGCGTTGGGGAAAGCGCGTCTCGAACATGAAAGCCAATGTGCCTTCGAGCTTGTGCGGCTTGAGCTGCGCCTTGCTAGCGGCCTCGAACGCGTCCACGTCCGGCCCATGCGGCAGCATCATGTTGTGGAGCGAGATGCCGCCCGGCACGAAGCCATGCGGCTTTGCTTCGTACTGGCCATAGACGAGCCCCATGAACTCGCTCATGACGTTCATGTGGTACCAGGGCGGCCGGAACGTATTTTCGGCCACCAGCCAGCGTTCCGGAAAAATAACGAAATCGACATTGGCGGTGCCGGGCGTCTCCGAGGGCGAGGTCAGCACGGTGTAAATCGACGGGTCTGCGTGGTCGAAGAGAATCGGTCCAACAGGAGAGAATTTCCGCAGATCATATTTGTAGGGCGCGTAGTTGCCGTGCCAGGCCACGACGTCGAGTGGAGAATGCGCAAGCTCAGCCACCCACAGCGCCCCGCCCCATTTCACATACATGCGCGACGGCGCATCCTTGTCCTCATAGGCGGCAACGGGGGTGAGAAAGTCGCGCGGATTGGCGAGACAGTTCGCGCCGATGGGGCCGCGTTCGGGAAGCCTGAAGGCTCCGCCATAGTTCTCGCAGATGTAGCCGCGCGCAGGGCCGTCCGTGAGTTCCACGCGAAGCTTCACGCCGCGCGGGATCACCGCGATTTCGCCAGGCTCGATAGCGATGATGCCGAATTCGGTCGCGAGCCGGATGCTGCCCTCCTGCGGCACCAACAGCATCTCGCCGTCGGCGTTGTAGAAATACTCATCCGCCATCGAGCGCGTGACGAGATAAACATGCGCGCCCATTCCCGACTGGGTGCCGGCGTCGCCCGCCGTGGTGATGGTACGCACGCCTTCGACAAACGAGAGGCTTTCGTTCGGGATCGGGATAGGGCTCCACCGCATGGGCGCGATCGGCACGTCGGCTTCGACCGCCGGGGCGGTGCGCCAGAGGCCGCGCTCCGCCTTCTGGAAAGTGCCCCAGTGCCGCACCGTCGGACGGATGCGATAAAACCACGAGCGCTCGTTGGCGGCGCGCGGCGCGGTAAAGGGCGAGCCGCTGATCTGCTCGGCGTAAAGCCCGTAGCTGCATTTCTGCGGCGAGTTGCGGCCGATGGGCAACGCGCCGGGGAGCGCCTCGGTCTCGAAGGCGTTGCCGAAGCCTGACATGTACCCTGCAACGAGCGCGCCCTGCGCGCGCAACGTTGCGGCGTTTTGAATATTCATGCGTACGTCTCCATGTCAGGCAGCGGCGTGCGCTTGCGTGCTGTAGGTTTTCGGCACGCCCGCAGCCGCGATCTTTCCGTAGAGAGCTTGTCCCGGCAGCCACTGCGCGAGCCGGCGCTGCGTGTCGATGAGGCGCGCGAGATTGATGCCGGTGTCGAAGCCCATTGCCTCGAGCATGAAGACGAGATCCTCGGTGGCAATGTTGCCGCTTGCGCCCGGGGCATGCGGACAGCCCCCAAGCCCGCCCAGCGAGGCATCGAATGAGCGAATGCCCTCATCGAGCGCAGCGACCACGTTGGCAAGACCCGTCCCGCGCGTGTCGTGGAAATGCGCCGCATGGAGGCGATCGCCCACCTTTGCACGAACCTTGCCGAACAGACGGCGCACCTGGGCAGGGTTGGCATAGCCGACGGTATCGGCGAGTGCGATCCGATCGGCGCCTGCATCGACGCAAGCTTGCGCAAGGTGAACCACTGTCTCTTCGCGCACCTCTCCCTGGATCGTGCACCCGAAGGCGGTCGCGAGGCCAACGTGGATGCGCACCGATCGGCCGCGCTCGTCGCACAGCCGCCGGATTTCGGCGAGTTGGGCAATCATCTGCGCAGTCGTTCGCTTCACGTTAGCAAGGCTGTGGGCCTCGCTTGCTGAGATGGGGATGATGATGGCGTCGACCGCGGCATCAATTGCCGCTGCTGCGCCTTTGAGATTCGGAGCGAGCGCCGTGACCGAAATATTCGGCAAGCGCTTGGCGGCAGCGACCACCTCCGCAGCATCGGCCATCTGCGGCATGAGCTTGGGCGGCACGAATGATGCGACTTCGAAACGGCGAACCCCGCAGGCATGCTCGACATTGATCCAGGCGATCTTGTCCTTCGTCGGTAGCAAGCGATCGAGCATCTGCAGCCCGTCGCGCAGGCCGACTTCCACGACCTCCACTTTCTCTCGTCGGGAAGCAGTCATCTGGGCTCCTGTCGAGGGTTGAGAACACGAGCAGTCATGGCATAACCTCCAGCTCGTTGAGCCGCTCGCGCAGCTTATAGCGCATGATTTTGCCTGACCCGGTGCGCGGGATTTGCTCGATCAAGTGCACCGTCTGTGGAATTTTGTAAGCTGAAAGATACCTGCGGCAGTGGACAATCAAGTGCTCGGTCTCGATCGCTCGGCCGGGCCGAGCCACGACGAAAAGCGCGGGAACCTCGCCGAGATGCGGATGTGCAATGCCGATCACGGCGCAGTCGAGCACGGGTTCAAACGTACTGACGACCTCCTCGATCTCAGCCGGCGAAATGTTCTGCCCGCCGCGAATGATGAGCTCTTTGTGCCGCCCGGTGATGGTCAGGAAGCCATTCTCGTCACTGCGCGCAAGGTCACCGGTGTGATACCAGCCGTCGCGCAGCGCGGCTCTCGTTTCCTCGGGCTTGTTGTGATA
Organism: uncultured Xanthobacteraceae bacterium; assembly: GCA_955652925.1. Lineage (GTDB taxonomy): Bacteria > Pseudomonadota > Alphaproteobacteria > Rhizobiales > Xanthobacteraceae > VAZQ01. The sequence continues at coordinate 8,368 of CATPCO010000377.1, forward strand.
GCCGGGCATCACATTGGGACCACGCACAATCAATTCCCCCTCCCCTCCTGGGTCGAGGTCGCGTCCCGTCGCCGGATCAACGATGCGCACGGCAAGGCCGGGCAGCGGAAGACCACAGGATCCCATGATGCGCCCGCCGATCGGCGAGTTCAGCGTCACCATGGTTGAGGTTTCGGTGATACCGTAGCCATCGAGAAGGGGAATCCCGAACCGCTCCTCGAACTGCCGGTTGAGCGTCGCCGGCATAATGGCGCCAGCGGATATGCACAGCCGCAGAGTTGGGAATTTGAGCTCGGTGTCGCTTGTCGTCGTCTGTAACAGGTAGTGAAACATGGTGGGCACGCCGGGCATGCAGGTGAATTCTCCCGTCTTGAGCAGGCGCACAGCTTCAGTGGGTGAGAAGCGCTCCATGATATAGGCGCTCGCGCCGGTTGCCAGGATGGTCAGCACCGAGAGATTGAGCGCATAGGAGTGAAATAGCGGCAGCGGCGAGAGCAGCGTGTCTTTTTCCGAGATGCCTGAGATTGGTGCCCAGCAGGTGGCCGCGACCCAGAGCATCCCGTGGACGGTGAGCAGGACGCCCTTGGCCCTGCCTGTGGTGCCCGACGTGTAGAGAATAAAGGCAGGCTCATGCATCATAGGCGGGTCGCGCGCAGGAGATGCAGCCTCGGTCGCGACCAGATTTGAAAAGCGCAATGCGTCTGTCGTGCAGTGGCCACGATCGGTGACGATCAATGTTTTGAGATTCGGTGCTCCCGACTTGAGCCGCGCCACGAGATCTCCGCGCTCTGCGGTTGTGATAACGGCTTTGCAATTCGCATCCGACAACCGGTAGGTGATTTCCGGCTCGGTGGAGTCATAGCTGATCGGGACGCTCAGCGCGCCCGCCCGGGCAACGCCGAAACATGCCTCGATCCATTGCACAGAGTTCGGGAGCAGGAGGGCGACAGTTTCACCTGCTGCAATAGCGTTATCGGCAAGATGGCCGGCGAGGTTTCCGGTTCGGTCGCGAAGCTCGGCGTAGGTCACGGCCGCGTAGGCATCGCGGTAGGCCGTTTTGCTCCCGCGGGCGGCGGCATGACGGCGCAGCAGGTCTGGAATCGGAGCAATCAGATGAGTGAGCAGCATCGCCTGATCCATCAAACCATACTGTAGCCTCCGCTGACACTGAGCACCTGGCCCGTGATCCAGCCAGTTCTGGGCGACGCCAGCATGGCGACCATGGGAGCAACATCGCTCGCGAGCCCGAGCCTGCGCAGCGGATACAGCCGGGTCAGCTTGTCGCGGTTGGCTTCAACCCAATCCTTATCATGGTCGGTCTCCACCAGCCCGAGCGACAGCGTGTTCGCTGTTGTGCCGGAACCGCCGAATTCGCGCGCCAGTGATTTCATCAACCCAATGACACCGGCGCGCGCGGCGGCCACGATTGAAAGCCCCGCTTCTCCGACGCGCGATGAATCGCCGATCAGGCTGACGATGCGGCCATTGCCGGCGCCGTTGAGATGCGGCGCAGCCGCGTAGCAGCAATGAATCGCACCATAGAGACAGCTATCGATCTGCCGGTGCCAGTCCTCCCAGGTCGTCTCCACAAAACGCTTGCGCAGCGCCAAACCGGCATTGTTGATCAGGATGTTGATGCCGCCAAAATTGCTGACGATCGCATCCACCATCGCTTTGACCGCGGCAAAATCCGCAATGTCGGCGCGGAAGGCCTTTGCGTTGCCGCCATGCGCGACAATGTCGGCGGTGAGCGCCTCTGCTTCGTTGGTCGAGCTGCGATAGTTCACGGCCACGACTGCGCCCTCGGCCGCAAGCGTGCGCGCAATCTCGCGACCAACGCCGCTCGCGGCTCCCGTCACCAGCGCGATCTTTCCCTTAAGCTCCAGATCCATGCTCTCCCCTCAGGCTCTGACCTGCTGGCGTGCCGCTTGGAGAAGACGAAACAGAACGGGCGGCGTGATTGGCAGCTCATTGATCTCGATTGCGAGCGGCGAGAGGGCATCGGCAATGGCATTGGCCACAGCCGCCGGCGCGCCGATGGTGCCGCCCTCGCCCATGCCGCGGAAGCCGCCCAGGGTGGTCGGAGATTCCGATTCGAGATGCACGACCTGCATTGGGGGAATTTCACATGCCGACGGCACGACGTAATCGGCAAGACTCATGCTCTGGATCTGCCCTTCACCATCGTACACCACCCGCTCGAAGAGCGCCGCGCCAATGCCCTGGGCGACGCCGCCGCGGACCTGGCCTTCGACAATCATTGGATTGACCAGGGCTCCGCAATCCTCGGCGACGACGTAGCGATCGACCACGACTTCGCAGGTTTGCGGATCGACCTCGACCGTTGCGATGTGGGTGGCCGAGCTGGTGGTGCCGAAAACGGGGTCATAGGTCTTGGTCGCCGCAAGCTCCCCTCGCGCCTCGGCGGGGAGCCGCCCGATTTCGGAATAGACGGCGCGCGCGATTTCGCGAAATGTCAGGGCACGGTCGGTACCGGCGACGGATACCCTGCCTTCCTCGGCGACGAGGTCGGCCGCCGCCGCTTCGAGAAGGTGCGAGGCAGCGTCGAAGAGTTTCTCGCGTACGGCCTCGGCGGCGAGCCTTGCCGCGCCTCCGGCAAGCACCAGGCTGCGGCTGGCATATGTGCCGCTCCCGCCGGCAACGGCGGAGCTGTCGCCGTGCACAATGCGGATATCGTCGAAACGCGCGCCGAGGTGGCCGGCAACGATTTGCGCAAGTGTCGTCTCAAGCCCCTGCCCATGGGACGCAATGCCGAAACATGCGGTTACGCCGCCAGTCGAGTCGATCCGCATGACGCAGGTTTCGGTTCCGGTATTGATGGGCATACCCGGCGCAACCGAGATGCGCGAGCCGATACCCGTCAGCTCGGCGTAGCACGCAATGCCGATGCCGAACCATCTTCCGGCAGCTCGCACCTGCGACTGGCGGGCACGCAGACCATCATAGTCCACGGCTGCGCACGCGGCATTCAGGCCCGCGTGGAATGCCGCCCTATCCCACACAATGCCGGAGGCGACCTTGTAGGGAAATTCGGATGCCTGGATGAGATTGCGCAGCCGGATTTCCTTCGGGTCAAGACCAATGCGGTTGGCGGCCATATCCATGAGGCGCTCCATCACAAAGGTGGAGACCGGCCGTCCGACACCGCGATAAGGACCCAATGGAGTCTTGGAAGTGGCAATTCCCTGCACCCGGCCGCGATAGTGCTGGATGCGATAAGGGCCAGGCAGAAAGCTCACCACCTGCACCGGCTCGAGCGCCGCCGTCCAGGGATAGATCGAATAGGCACCGACGTCGCCGATGACGTCCGCACGCAGAGCCATGGCATGGCCGTCCTGATCCAGCCCGAGCTCGGCATCGATGATTTCATCGAACCCCTGACTGGTCGCCTTGAGGTCTTCCAGCCGGTCGCTTGTCCATTTCACGCTTCGCCGCAGCTTGACCGCAGCCGCACAGACGAAAATTTCTTCCGGATAGAGCGAGCCTTTGGCGCCGAACCCGCCGCCGACATCGGGAGCCACCACGCGCAGTCGATGACCCGGGATGTCGAGCGCGGCGGAAAGCGCATCGCGTATGATGCCAGGAATCTGCGTAGCCGAATAAAGGGTCAAGGCCGCGCGGCCCGGGTCGTACTCAGCGAGGCAGGCGCGCGGTTCAATTGCGAGCGCCGCCTTTCGGTGCATGCGAAACCGACCCTTCACGCGCACTAGTGCGGCTTCCATCACCGCATCCACCTCGCCACGCTTGAACTCCCGGTACAGGAGTACGTTCGTGCCGGCCTCTTCATGCAAGAGCGGCGCATCGGGCTTGGCCGCCTGCTCCGGGTCGATGATCGGTGGGAGCGGCTCAAAATCAATGATGATGCCCGTGACTGCGTCCTCCGCCTGGTAGCGGCTCTCGGCCAATACCGCCGCCACGGGCTCGCCGACATGGCGAACCTTGCCGCGAGCGAGCGCAAAGATCGGGGTTGCGTAATACCCAGCCATCCGTGAGGTGGCGTAGAGCGGCTGGACCAGCCCGTTGAGATCATCGGCGGTGAGCACCGCGGCGACGCCAGGCGCGGCAAGTGCTTTCGAACAGTCGATGGAGCCGATCCGCGCATGGGAATGATCACTGCGACGAAAAGCGACATGCAGTACGCGCGCAATCTGGCGATCATCGACATAGCTGCCCAGGCCCCTGAGCAGGCGCGGATCTTCGACTCGCTGGACGCGCGCCCCGATGATTTTCGGCCGCAAATGGGTCTCGTGCGGGTGAGCCATGAGAGGAACTTTCACATGTGTTGGGGCTGGGCAATCCTGTTTCACGGCCGTGGCTGCGGGTTATCGAGCGGGAACGAGCATCCCGACATCGCAATTCATAATTTTCATCAATAGACTAGACTGACCAGGACAGGAACTGCCGCGCGGAAAAGACGGAGTCGACGATGACAACCTGCAAGACCGGCGCTGATCATATCAAGTCGCTCAAGGACGGCCGCAGGGTCTACATCGACGGCACGCTGGTGACTGACGTCACCACTCACCCGGCATTCCGCAACGCAGTTAAATCCGCCGCCACGCTCTATGATTTCCAGGCGAAGCCGGAAAATATGGAGCTGATGACGTTTTGTCCCGAGGGGTCTAACCGTCGCATCAATCGCGCGTGGCAAATGCCACGCAACTACGAGGAGATGGTCAGACGCCGCAAAGCGCTGCAGGCCTGGGCAAGACTTTCGTGCGGGTTTATCGGCCGCTCACCTGACCACGTCGCATCGACGCTGGTCGGCCATCGCATGGGGCTCGGCATCTTTCAAAAACATGGCCCGGAACGGGCAAAGGCGCTGGCAGGCTATTTCGACGAAGCAAGCCGCAACGACTATTTCCTCACCTACGTGATCATCAATCCACAGGCAGAGCGCGCAAAGGATTGGGGCGAACAGGCCGAGGGGCTCGTTGCCCGCGTTGTGGATGAGGATTCGGCCGGCATCACCGTGCGCGGGGCAAAAATGTTGGGCACCAGCTCGATCATGGCCAACGAAGTGCTGGTTGCAAACCTGCAGCCCCTCAAACCGGGCGAAGAAGACCTGGCGTTCTCATGCGCGCTGCCGATGAGCGTCAAGGGATTGCGCGTCCTCTCACGCAAGTCCTACGAGGCCGCCGCCGTATCTGTTTTCGACAATCCCATATCGTCCAGATTCGATGAGAATGATGCGCTCATCTACTTCGACGACGTGAAGGTGCCGTGGGAGCGTGTTTTCGTTTATCGCGATACCGATATGTGCCGCGCTCAGTTCCATGACACGCCCGCGCACTCCTATCAGAACTACCAGGCGCAGATACGTC
>CATPCO010000378.1 GCA_955652925.1 uncultured Xanthobacteraceae bacterium
GTAGCTGTCGTCCACCCATTTGGTGACATCGAATTCCTTCATCCGCCCGAGATTCTGCAGAACCTTGACGTCCTGCGCGGCGGCATCGATCAGGATTGGCTTGATGGTCGGATCGGTGGTCATGTTGCCGCCCGGACCGAGAAATATGTAAACCACTTCCTTGTTGATGCCGGTCCACTCCTGGATCTTCTCGGATGCGAGTTTGGGATCGGCGCGAAACCATTCGTTCGCAGCAATGAGGGCTTTGATATAGCCCACGACGACCTCGGGATATTTTTGGGCGAAGTCGGTGCGCACAACCACGCCGTGCCAAGTCGGCAGGTTGGTTTCGACCCCATCGAATATCTTGCGCGCGAAGCCTCGGAACGGGAGCAGCTCGGCGAACGGCACGAAGTCCGCGTGCGCATCGATCTTCTTTTCCTGCAGGTTGGTCGAGCCCACCTCCGGGCTCTGACTCACGAGTTGGAAATAGTCGGCCGGCCAGCCGCGATCCTGCATCGCCTTGAGCAACATGCCGTGCGCAGCGGAGCCGAACGGCACGCTGACAAGCTTTCCCTTGAGATCGGAGAGCTGAAAATACGGCGAGTCCTTGTGAACGACGAGCCCATTGCCGGATCCGAACTGGTTGTATGCTGCGACCGCAATGAGGCGGCTCTGGCTTTCCGGGTTGCTCTGGAAGGTGAAGCCGTTCACAACCAGCGGGTAGTCGCCCATCATGCCGAACTGAGCCTTGTCCGCCATCATGGTGTTGGTGACGGGCGGGCCCGACGTGAAATTGCTCCACTCCAGCTCGAATTTGATGTTGGCGTATTTGCCATCCCTGGGCAGATACTTTTCGAGCAGATTGAGCTGACGGATGACAACACCCGCGGTGACTGTGTTGGTCGTGGTATCCTGGGTGCCAATTCCGATTTTGACGACGATCTGCGCACCGGCGGCGGTGGACCAGCCGTGCACCGTCAGAGCGAGCGCGAGAGTCGCAAGTTTATGGCGAAAGATTCTGCTCATGAATGGCACCTCTGTCTGTTGGCGCATTCGGGCGCCATGCTCCCAGCCGCTATTTGTGGGATGGACAAGAGTTCGGACAATTCTCGTTTGACGGCGTGCGTCGATTAGTTGCCCTCAAACCCCCACTGCCCAGTTCTTGCGCAAGTTTTATCAACAAGCGCCGCTTCTTTAGGCAGATCAGCCGTTCTGCCCTGCATGTCACGCAGGAGGTCAGGCCGCCGCACGACGATCTTCGACCTGCGGACGACCAGAACATTCTTGTCGTGCAGCCGCTTGAGGCTGATGGTCACCCATTGCCGGGTGGCGCCCACCATGTGGGCGAGATCCGCATGCGTGAAGGCAGCGTGTCAGGATGCCCTCCGGGTCCTTCGTCCCGTAAAGCTCGACAAGGTGCAACAGCAGATGAGCCAGCCGTTCGGTGATCGAGCGAGTGCCGAGCATTTGCGCCAGTGCGGAGTAGCATTTCCCTTTGAAGGTCAGCCCTTCGATCAACCCGATGGCTAGATTCGGCATTTGGACGACCAGTCTGCGCAGCTCCTTGCCGGGCAGGTGCACCACGCTGCTGTTGCTGGTCGCAACCCCCGACCATTGATGCACGCCTTCCCCGAACAGTTCCGGACCGCCCACGAAATTGCCGGGATTCCAATAGGCCAGCGTGATTTCGCGCTGCGAAGGCGCGGCGTAGTAGACGCGAATGCGTCCGGTCTCGATCAGGAAGATGCCGTCATGACGGGATCCCTGGCTGAACAGCGTCTGGCCGCGATAGAGGACGCGGCGGCGCCCCCAGCGGACGAGGGTCTCCTGTTCCGAGGGAGAAAGGGTATCGAACAGCGATGGGGCGCCACCGATGGTGCGGATATTTTCCGTGAGCAGCAGCGAGCGTCCGCTGCCGGCTTCGGTGCGTCGCAGGTCAATCCGTTCTCGAACGTTCCCTGCCGCGGTGAAGACTTGCATGTCGCCTCCGGTCTGCAGCACCGAGGGCAGCAAGACTTATGCCAAAGCTCCTCTTGAAATGCCCAGTCAATTCAGTGCGTTCGCAAAAATTGCGAAGTGCACGAAGGCCATCCCTTGAGCAGTTCCTTGCCCGCAAAGGGACGCGGGTCGCTCACGCTTCGTTCCGCCCGCATATGCAGGCGCGCTGTTGCCGCGAGCAATTAATTGCCGGGTATTTGCAACTAATCGACCGCGAATCCTACTCATCGGTTTTCCCTACACCGCGCTCTGTTACTGGTGTCGTGCTTCGACGCGATGAGAGCACGACCGTGAACGCTTTCCATCAGAGAGGGGTCTGCGGGTCGGTGGCGGTTCCCGATCCTGATCGAAATTGCCAGTAATTGGGAGCAACCCATGCCTTCTGACAAACCAAACATCCTCTTCTTCCACGTCGACAATCTGGGCATGGGTGAGCTCGGTTGCTACGGCGGCGGGATTCTCCGAGGCGCCGACACAAAACGTGCGGACAAGTTCGCGACTGAGGGCATGAAGCTCACGCACTATGTCGTCGAGCCGCAATGCACGCCCACGCGTTCCGCCTTAATGACCGGCCGTTACCCGATCCGCTCCGGCAACCATACCATCGCCCTGGGTGGCAATGCCGGCGGCATTGTGCGGTGGGAGAGAACGATCGCCGAAATTCTCGCCGAGGCCGGATACGTTTCCTCGTGTCTGGGTAAGTGGCACGTTGGCGCGGAAGACGGGCGCTGGCCGACGGATCACGGCTTCGATGAATGGTACGGGCCGCTGCGTACATACGATGAATGCATGTGGCTCGAAGACCCGCATTATGTCGCGGAGCGCGACGGCTACTCCTACATGCACGAGGGCCGCAAGGGCGAAGGCGTAAAGCCAATCCTTTCCCAGCAACTCAGCCTGGACATGAAAAAGAACTGCGACCTCGAATACCTCAAGCGCGGCACCGATTTCATGCAGCGCAGCGTCTCCGCGGGCAAGCCGTTCTTCCTTTATTTTAATCATTCGCTGATGCACTTCCCGATGATCCCGCGCGACGAGTTTAAGGGGAAAAGCACCAACGGCGATTGGGGCGATTGCCTGCTGATGCTCGACCATGATTTCGGCGTCCTGCTCGACAAGCTCGATGAGCTCGGCGTTACCGACAACACCATCGTCGTTTATTGCGGCGACAACGGCGCCGAGGATCACCTCGCCGGACGGGGGACCGCCGGTTTCTTTGACGGGTCGTATTTCAGCTCGGCGGAAGGCGGCATCCGCACGCCGCTTCTGATCCGCTGGCCCGGACGGATCAGGCCTGGGATCGAGAGTAACGAGATGGTGCACGTCACCGATATGTTCACCACTTTATTGCGATTAGCGAGCTGCGAGCCTCCGCGTGATCGCATCATCGACGGCGTAGACCAGGGTCCGTTCTTTCTCGGCCGGCAGGAGAGCTCCAACCGGGACGCGTGCATTGTCTGGCTCAACGAAGAGCTGCACGCAGTCAAATGGAAGGATTTCAAGATCAACTTCAAGCGCCAGCAGCACTTCCATGATCCAGAACTGCCGCTGGGCTTTGCGCGCATTACACATCTCATGGAGGACCCGAAAGAACGCGAGCCGGTGAACCAGCGCTACGTGCGCTGGTGGGTGATGCAGCATGCCCACCGAATCGTGCGCGAGTTCGAGCAGAGCAAGCAGAGGGAAGACCTCATCCCATCGGGTTCACCGCTCGACTTTGTGCCACGGCCCTACGCAAGGTCGTAAGGCGCATGTCTGTCGGGAATGCAGAGGCGCAAGCAAGTTTCGAACTGACACAGACCGGGCCGCAAAACGGGCTGGCTCCCTCCCCTCCTTGCGGGGGAGGGAACGCTGTGGCGTCGCACGTCGCAGCTGTAAGCAACACCAATGGGATGCTCTGGATTCCGGGCGGCACGTTCCTCATGGGCTCAAACGAATTCTATCGCGAGGAGCGCCCGATGCGCCGGGAAACCCTCCAGGGATTCTGGATCGATCGGTACCCCGTGACCAATGCCGAGTTTCGGAAATTCGTCGCCGCAACGGGGTACGTCACATCTTGCGAGCGCGCGCCCGATCCGGAGATGTACCCGGACGCCGATCCCTCGCTGCTGGTGCCCGGCTCGGCAGTCTTTCGCTCGCGCATGGTGGGAATACGTATCAAACAGCATCCGGCCAGCCTGGTCACGTCCAGAAGCGCATCTTCGCGCCCGTCAATAAGGGATGCCAGGGCCGCGCGGCGCTCCGCGATCCACGGACCATCAAACAGCATCCGGCCAGCTTCCCGAAACGGCGCGAAATCGACTTCGACTGTGGCCCCGGCGATGCGAGCCAGCCGTTCGCAGGCCTGATGATAGAGGGTCGCGCATTCCGGCATGCCGAACCACTCCTGATCCTTGGACGCGAGCACGCCAACGCGGAATGATTCCGGGTGCAACCCCGTGGTCGTATCGAGGGACGATGGACGCCGACGCGAAAACGGGTCTTCGGCATCGAAACCCTCGATGAGCTTGAGGACCCGCACGCCGTCGTCGACCGTCAACGCAAAGATCGAAACGCAATCGAGCGTCGGGCAATTCGGCACCAATCCGCGCGCGGAAACGCGCCCAACCGTCGGCTTGATGCCGACGATGCCGTTGAAAC
>CATPCO010000379.1 GCA_955652925.1 uncultured Xanthobacteraceae bacterium
CTGGTTGCGCATGTACCAGCAAGACTCCAATGCGGCTACTTGAGCGTGGATTCCACAATTTCCTTTCGACAGCGCATCTATCGTATTCTGCAAGGCCTGAGTGGTCTGCAGACGTTCAAGACCGGCCTTGATCCAACTTAGGTCAAGCAGCAGCTCAAGCTCGTCTGACGTATAGAGACACCGGCGCAGCAAATAGGCGCTTGGCAGATCCTGCGAGTGACTGAGCAGATTGGAAAGTTTAGGCGACACGCTGCGGGGCACCAGTGCGCGAATAACTCCCTCGATCCTGCGGATTGCCTCCATACTGATTGGAATGGATCGGCCTATTTTCAGAAGCCTTGAAACCTGTCGGAACGTTGAATAGCCTCCAAAAAGCTCGTCACCGCCCAGCCCCGATAAGGCGACCTTGAGGCCCAACGTCGCGGCGGCGTGGCTGATCAAGTAGCTGTTAAGCCCGTCAATCGACGGCCGATCCATCGATTCGAAAAAATCGTCGTACATCGCGAGAAACTGGTCCCGCCGAATCCTGATCGTCGAATGGCGTGTCCCCAGGAGCTTGGCGGTGGCCTCGGCGAGCGGCGCCTCATCCTGCGAGGAGCCGTGAAATTCCTCGAATGCAAGCGTTATAGTTTGGAGGTCGCTTCTCTGTTCTGAAGCTAGCGCAGCGATGGTGCTGGAGTCGATTCCCGCCGACAGGAAAATGCCCACAGGCACATCTGCAACGAGATGGTGGCGAATACTGTCAACAAGCAAAGCGCGGAGCTCATCCGCACTGACAGGCTCGGCGGCGCCAGACTGAAAGCAATGTTCAGTTGACCAAAAGGGCCGAGCTGCGGCGACTTCGGCGCCCGCGCGGACGCGCAGCAGCTGACCGGCGGGCAAGATGCTGATGCCGGACCACCAAGTGAACGGCTCGGGAATATGTCCCCAAAGGTAAAAGCCGACGAGACCGGCAGGATCACGGGAAATGTCGACCGGCGCATGGCGAGCAAGCGCGCGCGCTTGCGAAGCAAACCAGAGAACCCCCCGGGATTGCGCCGTATAGAGCGGCTTTATTCCATATGGGTCGCGCGCAAGCCACAATTCTTGCTCCTGCGCATCCCATAACGCGAATGCAAACATGCCGCGCGCCTTCAAGAGTCCGCCCTCTCCCCAAACTGCAATCGCATTAATAAGGACTTCGGTATCGCATTGCGTGAGGAACTTGACGCCGGCGCGCTCAAGGTCCACTCGCAATTCGCGGTAATTGTAGATTTCTCCGTTGAACGTGATGGTCCAGCGGCCGGTCGCATCAGTCATCGGCTGCGCCCCGCTCTGGCCGGTATCAATGATGGCTAATCGACGGTGAGCTAATGCAATGCGCGAGTTTGACGATTCCCAATGGCCTTCGCCGTCAGGACCTCTTCGCCGCTGGGCCTGATTGATCCGTTCGACCACAGCGATATCGACGGGCTCTGCTTCGGGACGGAAACTAAACGCGCCAGCGATGCCGCACATCAAAGAACATCCCTAAGCAGCAGCCACGCGATCATGAGCTGGCGGCTTCTCCGGCAGCCTTGCCCGTATCCGTATTGCTCTTTCGTGATCGCCAGCCGCGCATCGATTCGTTGATGCGATCCATATAGATATAGACGATCGGGGTCGTGAACAGCGTGAGCAGTTGCGAAACCACCAAGCCGCCAACCATGGCATAGCCGAGCGGCTGGCGAATTTCCGAGCCGGTACCCGTCCCGAGCATGAGCGGCACGCCGGCGAGGAGCGCGCACAGCGTTGTCATCAGAATCGGCCGGAACCGCAGCTGGCATGCCTCGTGAATGGCCTCTTCGCTGCTGAGGCCTCGCTCGCGCTCGGCCTCCAGCGCAAAGTCGATCAGCATGATGCCGTTCTTCTTCACGATGCCGATGAGCAGGATGATGCCGATGATGCCGATGACATCGAGCGGCATCCCGAACAGCATCAGGGTCAACAGGGCACCAAGTCCGGCCGAGGGCAGCGTCGAGATGATCGTGAACGGATGGATCGTGCTCTCGTAGAGGATGCCAAGAATGATGTAGACGGCGACCAGCGCAGCGACAATCAGAATGGGCGTGCTGCTGAGCGAGCTCTGGAAAGCCTGGGCGTTACCCTGGAAGCTGGTGGAGATCGAAGGCGGCAGGTGGAGATCGGCGGCGGCTTTGCGGATCGCAGTCACCGAGTCTCCAATCGTGCTGCTGGCCGCGAGGTTGAAGCTCAAGGTCACCGAAGGAAACTGGCCCTGGTGGTTTACCGCCAGCGAAGCGGTCGAGGGGATGATGCTGGCCAGCTGGCTCAGCGGCACCATGGTCCCGCTGGCGGATTTTGCATAGATGCGGCTGAGTGCGTTGGGGCCAAGCTGAAAGCCGGGATCGACCTCCAGAATGACGTAGTACTGGTTGAGCGTCGTATAGATGCGCGCCACGTGACGTTGGCCGAATGCGTCATAAAGGATTGCATCCACCAACGCAGGATCGATGCCTAGGCGTGAAGCAACGTCGCGCTTCACTTCGATGTTCAGTGTCCGGCCTGCGCTCTGCTGATCGCTCGCGACGTCGGCCAGCTGCGGCAGCGCTTGCATCTTCTGCAGCAGCACAGGGGCCCAGTGATCGAGCTCGGCGCTGTCCACATCGACGAGCGTATATTGGTATTGCGTTTTGGAAAGCCGCGCGCCGACGTTGATGTCCTGCGCCGACTGCATGTACAGCTTGATGCCTTGAACAGGCTGCAGCGCGCGATTGAGCCGCGTGATCACCTGGTCGGCGGTTGCGTTTCGCTCCTGATGCGGCTTAAGGGTGATGAAGACGCGTCCGTTATTCTCGGTGACCGTGGATCCGCCGGGTCCGATGTAGGCGGTCGCCGAGGCGACCGCCGGATCCTTGATGATAGCTTCAAGCAAGGCCCGCTGCCGATCCATCATGGCTTGCGGGGAAATATCCTGCGCACCTTCTGAAATTCCGACGATCATTCCCGTGTCCTGCTGCGGGAAGAACCCCTTCGGAATCGTCACGAACAGCGCCAGCGTCAGCAATACGGCAAGGATCATGACCGTCAGCGTAATGCGGCGGTGACGCAGTGCGATCACCAATGCGCGGTCGTAAACCCCGACCAGCCGGTCAAAGAGATGCTCGACCGCCAGTGATACCCGTCCCGGATTGCCACCGCCCTGTGGCGCGAGCAGTCGCGCGCACATCATGGGGGTGAGTGTCAGTGACACGACGAGCGAGACGGCAACCGAAACCGCCACTGTGACGGCGAACTCCCGAAACAACAGACCAATCACGCCGCTCATGAGGAACAGGGGAATGAATACGGCGATCAGCGAGATCGATATGGAGAGAATGGTAAAGCCGATTTCGCCTGCTCCTTTGATTGCAGCCGCCATCGGCGCGGCGCCACCCTCGATATTGCGGACGATGTTCTCGATCATCACGATCGCATCATCGACCACAAAGCCGATGGCGATGGTCAACGCCGAGAGGTTGTCCAGGCTGAAGCCGAGCACATACATGACCGCGAACGTGCCGACCAGCGACAGCGGCACCGCGACGGCCGGGATGACGGTGGCCCAAAGCTTTCGCAGAAAGAGAAAGATCACGCCAACTACCAGCGCGATCGTGAGCACCAGCGTGAATTGGACGTCGGCGACGCTGGCGCGAATCGTCTGCGTCCGGTCCGACACGACGTCCACCTTGATCGAGGGCGGCAACGATGCTTCCAGCTGCGGGAGCGCCTTTCGGATCCCGTCGACGGTCTCGATCACGTTTGCGCCGGGCAGGCGCTGGATCTGAATCAACACCGCTCTTTGCGTACCCGACCAGCCGGCAAGGGTCCTGTCCTCCGCCTCGACGACAGCGCGGCCGATATCGCGGACTCGAATGGGCGCGCCATTGCGGTACGCCAGGATGTACGCGTCAAATGCCTCGGCGGTCATCATCTGATCATTGGTCAGCAGCGAGAAGGCATGCTGGCCGCCGTAAAGGTTGCCCTTGGGCTGGTTCACGGTGCTGTTGGCGAGGGAAGAACGCACGGACTCCAGATCAAGTCTCTGCGCGGCGAGCTGTGCCGGATTAATCTGGACCCTGATTGACGGATTCTGGGCTCCGCCGACAGTGACGAGCCCGACGCCGGGCATCTGCGAGAGCTTCTGCGCGAGAATGCTGTTGGCGTAATCGCTGACCTTGGTGAGAGGAAGCGTTTCCGACGTGAGCGCGATGAGCAGGATGGGCGTGTCGGCCGGGTTGGTCTTGCGATAGATCGGCGGATTTAGAAGATTCGGGGGTAGCTCGCCAGCCGTTGCATTAATCGCCGCCTGCACATCCTGGGCAGCTGAATCGACCGTGCGACTGCGATCAAACTGGAGCGTGATCTGCGTATAGCCGAGCGCGCTGCTCGAGGTCATCTGCGCCAGGCCGGGGATTTGGCCGAACTGTCGCTCGAGCGGGGTTGCGACCGAGGAAGCGACTGTCTTGGGATCAGCCCCGGGCAGTTGCGCTGTCACCTGTATAGTTGGCGAATCGACGCTCGGAAGAGCCGCGACCGGCAACAACTCGTAGCCGATGATGCCGAGCAGGACGATGGTCAGCATCAGCAGCCCAGTCGCTATGGGCCGGCGGATGAAAGGAGCCGAAAGGTTCATGGCAGCATGCCGGAGCTCGCTGTGGAGGGATTGGGCACGGCATCGGGATGCTCCGGATCCGCTAGCACCACTGGCGTGCCGGGGGATAGGCGGTATTGGCCGCGCACCACGACGGTTTCATCGGCGCTCAAACCCTTCTCGATGAGCGCCTCGGCGCCGAAGGTCTGCCGGATCGAAACCTGGCGTACCACCACCTTGTTGTCCTGACCGACGACGAACACGAAACTGCCTTGCGGTCCCTGTTGTATGGAGTCGAGCGGCACTGTCAGCGCATCGTGCACGGTCGAGGTCACCAAGCGGACATTCACGAATGTCCCGGGCCATAGCTTGCGCTGCTGATTGGGAAACAGCGCCTTGAGCTGGACCGTGCCCGAGCCTGGATCTGCTTGATTGTTGAGCGCCACCAGCTGCCCGACATCAAGCTGCGTCTTATCGTCCTGGCTGAATGCGATGGCTTGCAAAGGACCGCTCGCCATTGCTGTTTGAATCTCCGGTATTGTGGCAGTCGCGAGCGCGAAAAGTGCGCTGATCGGTTCCATCTGCGTGACGACAACCAAAGCACTCCCATCGGCCCCGTTTGGCTGCGTCGTTGCTGAGCCGGTGGTTGCATGAATGACGTTGCCGACGTCGAGCAGCCGAATTCCGGCGACGCCATCAAACGGCGCGATCAGCGAGGTATAGCTGAGCAGGGCCTTCGCGTTCTCGATCGCAGCTTGGTTAATTTTGATCTGCGCGTTGAGCTGGTCGACGGCAGCCTGCTGATTGTCGACTTGCTGCTGCGCGACGGCATCGGTTTTCGCGAGCTGCATGTAGCGCTGCAAGTTCAGCTGCGCATTTTTCAAATGTGCCTGATCGCGTTCCAGGGTACCCTGCGCCTGATCAAGCTGGGCTTGATATGTACGCGGATCGATCTGGGCGAGCAGCTCGCCTTGCTTAACAGATTGACCTTCCTTGAAGCTGACCTTGATCAACAACCCGGTGACTTGGCTGCGGACCGTTGCTGAATTTTCGGCAGTCACGGTGCCGAGACCGGTCAAAATTATTGGCACGTCGTGCTGGCGAACTTTGATGGCGATGACGGGAACCGGTTGTGGCGACGCCGCCACTGGCGTCTGGCCACGATCCGACCTGACCCAGTAGCCAATAACTCCGCCGGCCAGAAGCACGACAGCAGCGCAGGCAAGCAGCAATTTCTTTCGCGCGCGGCTCATCGCTGGCCGTTCGTCCGCTTTGCCCTTGAGTGGCGGCACTTCGTATGAGGGACCAGGAGCAGACATGGACTGCATTATGTCAACAGGATAAGCTCTACCAGACGCGCGATTTTGGGCCAACGGTGGCACAGTGAGCGACGCCGTCCAGGCATCAGCAAACGACGGACAATCGGCTCTTCCTCCCTTGATCAGCGAATGAAGCTGCATTGGTCGCCGCGCTCCCCCTTCGTGCGCAAAGTGATGATCTTTGCGCACGAGACCGGCCTCCTCGATCGCCTGGAGTGCGTGCGCACCGTCGTGGCGATGACCGCGGCCAATGTTGATCTACTGACCGAAAATCCTCTGGGCAAAATTCCAACCCTCGTCCTCGACGACGGCACGCCGCTCTACGACTCCGGCGTAATCTGCGAGTATCTGGACAGCCTGCACGCAGCGGCCAAGCTTTTTCCGCCACAGGGGTCTGCGCGCTGGACTGCGCTGCGGTGGCAAGCGCTCGGCGACGGATTTCTGGATTTACTCATTCTGTGGCGGTACGAGCGCGAGCGAGCGCAGCCGCTGCAATCCCTCATGGACGCTCTTGGCGCCAAGTATCAGGCCACGATGAGATCGCTGGAGCAGGAGGCCTCCTCGCTCTCAAGCACCCCGTTCGGGATTGGCCACATCGCAATCGGTTGCAGTCTTTCGTATCTGGATTTTCGTTTCTCGCATCTGGATTGGCGCAAGGTGAATCCGCAGATCGCGGCGTGGCATGCGAGATTTGCGCAGCGTCCCTCGGCCAGGCTGACAGAACCGGTGGATGATTGAACGGCGCCCCGCCCCATCTACATCCCTCAGTTGCAGTCGTTCCAAAGATGCAAGCAAAGGATGCATTTTTTCGGAATGAAGCCGAAAAACCCAGTGAAATCAAAGTCAGCAATCACGCACGGCGCGCGCTGATGCCGTCCCTAATACCGCGCGTTGCCCGGCGTGCGCGGAAAAGGAATCGCGTCGCGCACGTTGGAAAGGCCGGTGACATAAGCGAGCGTGCGCTCGAAGCCGAGCCCGAACCCCGCATGCGGCACGGTGCCGTAGCGGCGCAGATCGCGATACCAGCCATAGTGCTCCTTGTCGATGCCGCGCTCCGCCATGCGCGCGTCCAGGACGTCGAGCCGCTCTTCGCGCTGGCTGCCGCCGATGATTTCGCCGATGCCCGGCGCGAGCACGTCCATCGCCGCGACCGTCCTGCTGCCGTCGTTGACTCGCATGTAGAACGCCTTGATGTCCTTCGGATAGTTCATCACCACAACGGGCTTCTTCGCGTATTTCTCGGTGAGATAGCGCTCGTGCTCGGATTGCAGATCCACGCCCCATTTCACCGGGAACTCGAACCTCTCTTGCGAGCGCTCGAGCACCGTGACGGCCTCGCCGTAATCCATGCGCGCGAATTCCGAGGCCACGATTCCTTCAAGCTTTGCAAGGAGCCCCTTCTCGACGCGCTGGTCGAAGAAAGCGAGATCCTCCTCTCTTTCCTTGAGCAGCGCCTCGAAGGTGAACTTCAGCAGCCGTTCCGCAAGCGTCGCGTTGTCGGCGAGATCCGCGAAAGCGATCTCGGGCTCGATCATCCAGAACTCCGCGAGATGGCGGCTGGTGTTCGAATTCTCCGCGCGGAAGGTCGGTCCGAAGGTGTAGACCTTGGTGAGCGCCAGGCAATAGGCCTCGACATTGAGCTGTCCCGATACGGTGAGGAACGCCTCGCGGCCGAAAAAATCCTGCGCGAAATCGACCTTGCCGTCGGGCGTGCGCGGCAGGTTGGCAAGATCGAGGCTGGAGACCCGAAACAGCGCGCCCGCGCCCTCCGCGTCCGAGGCGGTGATGATGGGCGTGTTGACCCAGAAGAAGCCGTTGTCGTCGAAGAAACGGTGGATCGCCTGCGCCAGGCTGTGGCGCACGCGCGTTGCCGCCGCAATCACGTTCGTGCGCGGGCGCAGATGCGCCACTTCGCGCAGGAATTCCATGGTGTGCGGCTTGGGCTGGATCGGATAGGTGTCCGGATCATCCACCCAGCCGACCACTTTGATGGCGCTCGCCTGCATCTCGAACGGCTGGCCCTTGGCCGGCGAAGGCACAATCGTTCCCGTCGCTTCAAGCGCGCAGCCGGCCGTGAGCTTGAGCACCTCATCGTGGTAATTGGGCAGCGTGTTGGGCGCGACCACCTGCAAGGGATGAAATGATGATCCGTCCGAGAGGTGGACAAACGAAATGCCCGCCTTGGAGTCGCGCCGGGTGCGCACCCAGCCTTTCACCGTGACCGGCGCGTCGGCCGGTGCGTTCCCGGCTAGAATTGCGCGTACGTTGTATTCTCCTTTATCCATCGTGGTATGCGTAGCCCGGATGAAGCCGTCGCGCCATTGGGAAGTGAGCGCATACGACCGAAACATGCTCACAAGAACTTCCCCACCGACTAAACCAATAAGAAGCGAGAGATGAAATATCAAAAAAGATATACTACTTCATCCGCCTCCTCAGAACGCGCGCCGAC